>SUWA01000122.1 GCA_015061695.1 Lentisphaerota bacterium | reverse complement strand
GGTCCAGGAGGGCAATGCCAATGCCCTCTTGGGATGCGCAAACTCTACAATGCTGAATAACCCGTACAAGTCTTGAAGCGCATTTATAATGATGCCAACAGCTGCTCCTCAAAGCAAATTTATGAGAAAATGCAAAAATATCACGCAGAATAACCGGATATGTTACATATTTGAGCTTAATTACTACAAAAAAGTGTTGCAAAACTCGTAGAGTTTTGCACCCCCCCTTTTTTATGGCGCAAGTGATTTGTATTATATTGTAATACAAAAATTTCAAAAAAGTTCAGTTTAAGCCTTGTAAAATACCAAAAAACGTATATACTATACATAAACACTGCAGTAATAACAATATGATCAGGAATTCACTATGAAAAAACACTTTACGCTCAACGAACTTCTGGTAATCGTCGGCACAGTTGCGCTTTTTGCGGCCATGCTGCTGCCCGCATTGGCAACCTCGGTACGCGGCGATGCCAAAACCACGCTGTGTATGGAAAATATCCGGCAGTTGACTCAAGGCGAGCAAATGTATGCTGCGGACAATAATGATTACCGTACGCCGGTAGTCAATAACGAGCCGGAACGGTGCGGCTATCTCAAGTCCCCCCGCCAGCTGGCTCTGCTTTATAAAAACGGTTATGTTACTGAAGCCGGAACATTTTACTGCCCCAATGTGGAGATGCCGGTCAATCCGGCGCAATTGCGCGATCCGGCATTGTGGAGCAGCGTGAAAAATAAAGATGTCATCGTCAGCTACTGGTCAGCCAACTGGTACGAAAAAACAGTGGCGTGGGAGTACCGGACTTTTAAACTTACCGGGCCTTTCCCGACCTTCACCGGCTGGCGCGCCAGCGGCAAAACGCCCGGAGATCCATCCGAAATGCCGCTGGTAATGGATATCGGCGGCGTGTGGAAAACACTCAATCCGGCCGGCTTGCCGCATGTTGACCGGATCAATGTATCGTTTGCCGATGGTTCGGCGGTAACTTATGTGGATGGTAACGAAAAGATCCGCCGGGGCGACTGGCACAATATATGGCTGGCGCCGGATGCGATCATGCTGTCGCGCTGCAAATAAAATAAGGAGAAGCTGTTATGTCGGTAAAAAGATTTTTAAGTTTGTTCGCAGCAGTTTGGGCTGTATCTGCATTGGCGGGGGAATTACGCACTGCCGAAGCAGTCTATTGCTTTAACGATGTTACCGGTGCATTGCAATCGATCAGCGCACTTGCCAGCGGCAAAACGCCGGTAAAGGCAGCGCGGAACACTTATCTGATCCAGCGCAAATCCGGCGATATAACGTTGGACGAAAAGTTTGATCAAGTCAAATCCACTGCCCATAAAGAAGGTGAATTTGTCTATGTATGCGTAAACAAAGATTTTCCGCAGTTTGAAATCACCAAACGCTATTGGGTGGTCGATGGCGTTTTGCGCCGTGAATTCACTTTCAAAAACAATTCAGCAGAAAAAGTTTACGTTTTTCCCTTTACCGAAAGCGTTTTCTCACCTGAATTCAAACGCAAAAGCTACTACTTCGGCGCCGGTTATCTGGGCCCGTACAAACCGGCAGCAGTGGTCGATAAACCGACCGAAGTCAACGAATATGTGCAGACATCCAAAGGCATGGTTTTGATCAATGCCGACGAAAATCTGGGCAGCTATTGCCATTACCGCGTCAAGATCAATGATAAGATCGTCTATCCGTGGTGGCAGAGTGCCATCGGCCGCTACCGCGAAAAGGCCGACCGCCTTTACTACATGCCCAACGGCTGGAAGATGTGTCTGGGGGCGCTGGATGTGGAACCCGATGGCGGCTCGATCCGCCTGACCGATGCGTTTGCCTTTTTCCGCGGCGGTCTGCACGACTTTTTCAGCAGTGTCTACGGCAAAGACAGCGAAATAATGAACCAGCTCAAGACTATTGAGCCGGTGCCGGAAATCATGGATGACATCATTGCGCATGTCAGTATGGCTTCCAACGACTCGATGGCTTATCTGGGCGAAATGCTCGACGAAGGTACTTTTATGTACTCGACCAGTTTGCTGGGCCGCTGGTTTGAATACGGCGCCGATCCGGAATATATTTCATGGCAGGGCGGCAGAGTCACGCTGGAAGATTTGAGCGGCTACTTCCGGAGTATCCGCGATATGGTCCCCAACCGCGTTATGACCAGCAACTACACCATTGCATTGGCTGCCACCGAAACCACGCCGGTATTGCAGACGCATCCGGAATGGTTCCGGAAATATGACCGCTCCGGCCGGTTGGACAGTCTGTTCCCCGGCATGAGCAAAAATTATCAGGCCATGCACAATAAGCCTGAAGTGCGGCAGTTCTTTATTGATTCGGTGCTGACCCACGCCCGCGCCATGGGTCACAAGATGATCTATGTGGACGAAGCCCAGCAGTACAATGTGATCAACTGGCAGACCGGCGAAGTTATGCGCGACGACCACTCGATCGACCTCTGGAGCGAACTGCGCACCGCCGCAGCCAGCGAAGGTTTGATCTTTACTATGAACGGTTCCGGTCAGCCCTACGGCGACTTCAACTATATGGAAAACTGGCACTTGCTTTCGCCGCCGAAATGGCGCGAATACGCCGGGGTGGCGCTGGGGCTGGAATTGTTCGGGCAATATGTCCCCGGTTCACGTATCGGGCCGTTGTACTGGCATATCCTGCGCGAAAATGACTACACCAACCGCCTGATGGCGCTGGGTTGGCTGCCCTGTCTGCAATACGCCGCTGACGAATATCCGCTGGCTCCGGTACGCGCCGCATTTGAAGTCGGCAATGCCGAGCCGATCAAGGTCAAATTCACTCCCGATTGGAAGAGCGACCCGGTTACTGATGTGGAAGCCTACGCCATCCAACGGCGCAATTCACAGGATTCATTGGTGAGTTTTATCAATCGCGGCAACAAAAAAGATCTTAAAATCACCATTGATCTTGCCACGTTGAATTACAATAAAAACACCCGCGTGAACATCTGGCGGATGCCCGTCTGGCGATTTGCGCAGGAAACTCCGCGCAAAGAGTGCAAGACCGGTGATTACTTCTACCTTGCCAACCGCGAATACCGCGAGCTTTACCGCAATTTCAACTGGACTGGCGGTTTTATCGGCGCGCCGGAGCTGGTTTACAGCGGCAATGCCGAAGGTGTTTTCAAAGATACTGCTCCGCAGATCGACCGCGACCACATGGTGCAGTACATCATCACCCCCGGCAATATGGCAGTCTATTCGATCAACGATCTGGCTTGCAACTACTATTTTACCAAAGCGCGTAAAGTCGTTGTGGACGGCAATAAGATCGTCAACCGTAACGGCAAAGTCGAAATCATGCTGGTGGACTGCGAATGGGAATTTACTGATATAACCGTTGACGGTAAAAGTGTTCCGGTCAAAACTGCAGACGTAAAAAACAAGCGCGTGCAGATTGTCGAGATCCCGGCTGGTGAACACGAGATCGCTTACAAAAAAGTTCCGCGCCAGAAAGTTTCTGCCGCAGCTCCCCGGGCAACTTACAACGCCGGTAAAAAGCAGATCGAAATCGCCGGAAGCACTCCGGAGCAACTCTATGCTCTGGAACTGCGCGGCCACACCCTCTACAGCGGTTCCGCACCGATCAAAGTACCCGCTCAGCACGAAGGCGGCGAATACATTGTTCGCCGGGTCGGCAGTTCTGCTGCCGGAGTTGTTACGCTGCCGGATGGTTTCGGTACGTTTGTACCGCGCAAGACACACCGCACCAAAATGCACCCGGAGCAGAAAAGGGTCGAAAATGTTGACAAGCAGGTCGGCAAGGTCAGGATCACCCGTCGCGCCACTTATATAAGTGAGTGGGAAGACGCCTACGAACTGCAGCGCTATCTGGCACCTTCTGAAGTCAAAGCCGATGTGGAAAATCTTACTTTGCGTGCCGGTACCACCAAGCGCGAACGCGTCAGCTATGTCAAGCATTACACCAAAAACTTTGCCGGTTTTGAGTTTGATGGAGCCAAACAGCTGCGCGTCAAGTTCCGCAGCACTTTCGGCGAAGCTACGGCGCTCAACGGCAGCCATATTACCTACAACAGAAAACAGCCCAAAGTGGACTTTGCCGGTTTTGTCATCGACTTTTCGGTCAACGGCAAATACAGCAAACGTGTGGCGCTTTCCACAGCGATCTACGATAAACGTCTGGAAGCGGTCCTGCCGCCGTGGGGCTGTGCGCGCAAGCTTGATGCACACTTTGATCTGGGGCCGATCGCCGAAGAGGCTGCTGAACAGACTCTGTCGTTTGATCTGACTGAAATTGCACCCGAAAACTGGGATGGCAAGGTCTATTTTTCCGTTGGCGGAAGCAATCTTTCTGCCAACCGGCTGCTGGAAGTTGAATTTATTGAGTTCAATAACCGCAAGGCTGATGACTTTGTCAAATTTTCCACCGCCAAATACGGTACGCCCGATCCGGTGGCGATGCCGCGACTGGCGGCGCCGCCCAAATCCATGAAAAAGTTGCAGACCAACGAATTTGCAGAGTGGGCAAAAATCGAAAAACTTCAGCAGCTGCAATCGACCTTTCAGGAGATCACCCAGCAGACCCGTGCTTATTGCGCTTACGACCGCAAAAACCTTTATATAGCAGTTTTTGCCGAAGAAACCGACCGCGATATTATTGCGTTCGATCAGCCGCTGTGGAAAAATGACTGCGTGGAACTCTACTTTATAACGCCGGAAAATAAACTGCTGCAAATGGTTATCGACGCCCGCGGCAAGGTGACTTTCGGCGAATTTCTCAAAGACCGCATCAGTACCCGGAATATCGTCATCCGGGGACAGGCGGTCAAAGGAAAAGGTTTCTGGAGCTTTGCGGCCATACCGTGGTCAACGCTGAAAATCACCAATATAACTGCCGGTACGCAAATAAAGTTCAACCTCTGCCGTACCCGCGTGGGCGAACGCACCGAAAACGGCACCTGGGGCGCTTGTCAGAGCCGTTATGCCGAAACCGACGGATTCGGTATTCTGCAGCTGGGCCGCTTCGGTCAGGGGCAGGGCCGCTGGGAGGAAATCAACCTCGATAACCGCGATTGAATCCATGCCGCGATCCGGTAAATAAAAACTTGTTAAAAACTTTTACCATGGCTGCTGCAAAACGGTTTTGCAGCAGCCATGGTTTTATATTGTACCGGCGAAAGGAGCTGTTGCAAAACTGTTTTGCAACAGCCCCGATTGGTATTATGAACAATATAGCCAGCCAACAGCTCATGCGGCGGAACGCCGCAAAGCCCGGTCAGGGCCGCGAACGCATGAGAGGGCAGTTTGCCGGATATATTCCGGCAAACCGAGCGGAAAAGTTCCGCGAAGCCGAACGGAGATGAGCGAAGCTCCCGGCGTTTGAGGGAACTTTTGCGGTAAAACCGCAAAAGTTGGTAAGGGAGCGGCAGCGACCGCTCTATTGTAAAGTCGCCAAGTAACCAGCGCGCTG
>SUWA01000015.1 GCA_015061695.1 Lentisphaerota bacterium | reverse complement strand
ACCGCTCTATTGTAAAGTCGCCAAGTAACCAGCGCGCTGGATATAGCGGCCAAACGAGCAAGGGAGGTCCAGGAGGGCAATGCCAATGCCCTCTTGGAATGCGCAAACTCTACAATGCTGAATAACCCGTACAAGTCTTGAAGCGCATTTATAATGATGCCAACAGCTGCCCCGCTTGATATATAAATTTTTATCTGCCAGCTGAAAAATCCGGATAAAAAAACGGACTGATCTTCAGTTTTCAGGATCAGTCCGTCCGGGGGTAAGATAACGCTGTTACTTGCTGCGGCTGGGGAATGAACCGGCCAGCGCATTTTTGATCACATTTTTGACTTCGTCAGAAAAATCGCTGCGCAGCATCCAGCGCAAAAATCCGGGATCTTCGTTGGCCAGATCGCGTAATCTGCGCCCGGAATTTTTGCCGAAGTTGATCACCACTTCGTCGCCGGAAAACTTCAAACGCCCCTCTGAATCCACAAAGTCAGCGTCCCGTGCCGCCGAAAATTCGGCCAACCCGGCCATTTCGCGCGGGAGTTCCGGATGTTTGGCCAACTGACCGAGCAGCACCGCTACGGTCGCATCGGTATCGGCCAGCGCGCTGTGCGCATCTTCCAGATCGCCGCCGCAGAAAAATTTGTACGCCGCTGAAAGGTTGCGCGGGTACAACCGGCAGAAAATATTGAATACATCAATAAGTTTGCGGTCGCGCATGTTCAACTCCAGATTGCAGCGCTTGAACTCCTCCTGCAGCATGGGTACATCGAACTTGACGATATTGTACCCGGCCAGGTCGCAGCCATCCAGATAATTGTACAAATTATGCGCGATCACATCAAAGGTCGGAGCATCGGCCACATCAGCATCGTAAATGCCATGCACCGCGCTGGCGCCCGCCGGGATCGGAATGGTCGGATTGATCCGGCGCACCACTTCCTGCCGCGAACCGTCGGGCATCACCTTGATCACGGCGATTTCCACGATCCGGTCGCGGTAAGGGTTGGTTCCGGTACTTTCGATGTCAAAAAATACCAGCGGTCTTTCCAGTACCAGATCCATATTTCACAATCCCAGCAGAAGTTTCACCAGTTGATCGCCGGCCAGTTTGCCCAGTTTGCCATTGGGCGCAACGCTTTCGCCGTAGAACGCCGTATCATCTGCAGCAATACCGCAGCCGCAAACAGCCAGCGGAACCGGGGTGGTGGTGTGTTTGCGCAAGCTCAACGGCACCGGGTGGTCGGGCAGAATGGCAAAACGCACATCATTGCGGTCTTTCAGCGCTTCCAGCACCGGCACAACGACTTTGCTGTCAAAGTCTTCGATTGCCTGCAGTTTGAGTTTCATATCGCCCATGTGCGAACACTCATCAATGGCTTCGACGTGGATATAGACCAGATCGTGATCTTCCAGCGCTTTCAAGCCGGCGGCGACCTTGCCGGCGTAGTTTGTGTCAATAAAACCGGTAGCTCCGGGTACTTCGATCACATCCATACCGGCGCATTTGCCGATGCCTTTGACCACGTCCACTGCACTGACGATCGCGCCTCTGGCGCCGTTGTAGCGTTCGGCAAAACCGGCGATCGCCGGCTTGCGGCCCGGGCTCCACGGCCAGATGGCGTTGGCGGGGCTTTCGCAATTCTGATTCAGCGGGTGATTGCGCAAAAACTCATCGGTTTTGACGGCCAGATCTTCCAGAAACTTTTTGGTATAAGCGGTTTCCGGCTTGTCATCCAATGTTGTCAATTTGAGTTCGCTCACATGTATGCCCTGCGATGAATCCGGCTTGTGATAATCCAGATTGGGCGAAAACTCTTTGCCGTGCAGCACCAGAAGATTGCGGTAGCTGACGCCGGGGTAGAACGATACTTTGTCCGAACCGAAATTCTTCTGCAAGTCTTCCATCAGGATCCGCGCCTTGGTTTCGTCCAGATGCCCGGATGAGTAATCCAGCAGCACCCCATCGGGCGAAACTGTTACCAGATTGCAGCGCCATGCAATATCATCGGCGGCCAGCTCGATCCCCTGACTTACGGCTTCGATCGGGCCGCGGCCGGGATAATTCTTTTCGGGATAAAACCCCAATACCGACATATTGGCTACATCTGACGAAGTGGGCAAGCCATCCGGCAGAGTAAAAAATGTGCCGCACTGACCGTTTTGGGCAATGAAATCCATTCCCGGAGTATTGGCGTACTCCACAGGAGTTTTGCCATTGAGTTCAGCTATCGGCAAATCAGCCATGCCGTCAGCCAAAAATATAACTGCTTTATTCATAACTGCAAACTTATTTTTTCATATTCATAACTGCCGGATCGTAACCCTCCGGAGCAACATAACCCATCAATTCCAGACAGGTGGCAGCCAGCGAACTGATGCCCAGACCTTCGTTGAGTTTAAGCTCATACTCGCCCTTGTATTCCGGGTCGTAGATGATGCACGGCACGGCGTTGAGCGAGTGGCTGGTCTTGCGGGCGGGCGCACCGGTCTTCTTATCCAGCTTGACATTGCCTTTTTTGTCATGTTCGAGCATATCATCGGCATTGCCGTGGTCGGCCGAAAAAACCAGCACGCCGCCGGCCTCTTTGACCGCTTTGACCACTCTGCCGAGCGCAATATCCAGCGCACCCATGCTTACCAGCACCGCCTGGAAATCACCGGTATGGCCGACCATGTCGCCATTGGGGTAGTTCAACCGGATGAAGGGGTATTTGCCGGATTTGATGGCATCAACCACCACATCGGTTACTTCCGCAGATTTCATCCACGGGCGTTCTTCAAAGGGTACCACATCGGAGGGTACTTCCACATAATCTTCCAGCGCATCGTCGAATTTGCCGGAGCGGTTGCCGTTGAAGAAATAGGTTACATGGCCGTATTTCTGCGTTTCGCTCACCGCCAGCTGACGGACTTTGCTCACAGCCAGATATTCACCCAGTGTGCGGTCGATTTCCGGCGGGCTGACCAGATACAGCTTGGGTGCATGCAAGTCGCCGTCGTATTCCATCATCCCGGCATACATGACGTTGGGGCGCACGCCACGGTCAAAGTAGGGGAACTCGTCCTGTTCAAACGCCGCAGTGATTTCCAGCGAACGGTCGCCGCGGAAGTTGTAGAAGATCACCGAATCATTATCTTTCATGGCGCCGATGGGGGTCTGGCCGTCTTCGGAAATGACAAACGCATCCAGATCCTGGTCGATTGCACCGGTGGCTTTGCGCAGTTCGGTAACTGCTTCGTGCGCTGAAGCAAATTTGGCTCCTTCGCCGTGAACGTGGACTTTCCAGCCGGCTTCGACCATGGCCCAGTTGGCGTTGTAGCGGTCCATGGTGATTTTCATACGGCCGCCACCGGATGCAATTTTAGCATCGCAGCCGTTGGCGCGAATTCCGCTCAAAAATTCTTCAAAGGGGTCGATGTAATCCAAAGCGCTGGTTTCCGGCACATCGCGGCCGTCGAGCAAAGCGTGGATGCGGATGACCTTTACGCCTTCGGCAGCGGCCTGTTTGACCATCGCTTTCAGGTGATTGATGTTGCTGTGGACGTTGCCGTCGGAGAACAAGCCCAGAAAATGCAGCGTGGAGTTGTTGTTCAAAACGTTGGCAATGACTTTTTTCCAGGTTTCGCCTTCAAAAAGTTTACCGGTTTCCACCGCTTCGGCCACCAGTTTGGCGCCCTGCGAGAAAACGCGGCCGCAGCCGATGGCATTGTGGCCGACTTCGCTGTTGCCCATATCGTCATCCGAAGGCATCCCCACGGCGGTACCGTGAGCTTTCAGCGCCGTATTGGGGCAGCTGGCCAACAGTTCATCCAGCACCGGGGTGCTGGCGGCCTTGACCGCATCACCATCGGCATATTTACCGATACCGACCCCGTCGGCAATACAAAGCACTACCGGACCGCGACGGCCCTGCCAGGCAGAATTTTTCTTCAAAGCTTCCAACATGATCTATCTTCCTTATCTGTAAAATTTATTAAAAAATCAATATACGTTATGACGGCCGGCGGTCATACCGCAGACCACGCCGCGTTTGCTGTTTTCGCAGAACTCCACAAAGATCTGTACGGGTTTGCAATCCATCACTTCAGCCTTGATCTTGGCCAGCGCGTTGGGAACGCTCAAGCCGCTGCGGGTAAAGATCTTGAGTACATCGCACATGGCGTTGATCTCTTCGTGCGAAAAACCGTTGCGGCGCATCCCGACGCGGTTGACCGAGGAGGGCGAACCGTTGCGGCCTTCGCAGATCATAAAAGGCGGCACATCTTTGGAGAATACCGATCCGCCGGAAAGCATGGTGAATTTGCCCACCCGGCAGAACTGGTGTACGGCCACCAGACCGGAAAGGATGGCGTTGTCATGCACTTCCGAATAGCCGCCGATGACCGAACCGTTGACCATGATGACATTATTGCCGACTTTGCAGTTATGCGCAACGTGGCTGCAATTCATAAACATGCAGTGACTGCCGATTTCGGTAGTGGTATCGGCCAGAGTTCCGGTATGGATGGCAGTGTGTTCGCGGAAAATATTGTGATCGCCGACTTTCAGATAGCGCTTGGTCGAGAGATCCAGCGCGTGATCCTGTGCATCGCAGCCCAATGCGGCAAAGGGGTAGATCAGGTTATTTTCGCCGATAGTGGTGTAGCCGCTGATGTGGCACTGGGCGATCAGCTTGGTTCCGGCACCGATCTTGACATTGCTGCCGACAAAACAAAGCGGTCCGATTTCGCAATCATCAGCCAGGATTGCACCATCTTCGACTATCGCGGTAGGATGAATTTTTGCCATAATATCTTCTCCATGGTTTTGGTTTATACAATAATACTTTTATAATATAATCCCAAATCAGCTTAAATTCAATATTTTTATCCATTAAAGAGCCGTTAAACTGCTTGATTTTGTCTGTTGCAGAATTATATTAACTAACCGAGAACCGTACAAACAGTAAAATTGTTCACTTCAGGCCCGATTTTTTGAGGATTTTTACTATGAACAACAGTTCCGTAAAAGATATACGCGATATTGACCGGTATATGGCTTTGAAACCGGTCAACGATGCCGGCATGGAGTTTTTTTCGCCCTTCAGCGAACCGTTCAGACTTTCGGGCAGCGCGTTTCAAAAACAGCTGCAAAGCCGTTTGCGGCGTATTCCCATTGAACCGGTGATCAACGAAAAAGTCGACTGGCTGGCCGATTACACCGCCGGTATGCAGCTGCAGTTCAAAAGTTCCAGCCGCAAAGTGGTAGTCAAGGCCAAGCTCAAATTTTCCAATCTTATGCACCACATGCCGCAGACCGGCCACAGCAGTTTTGATTTTTACGTCGGCGGGCCGGGCAAGTGGCGCGCAGTGCGCAGTGCGCAGTTCAAAGATCACGCCACCGAATTTACGGCCGAACTTTACAACCGCCCGGAACACACGGGTATGCGCGAATATCTGATCAATTTTCCCCTGTACAACGGGGTGGAAGAGTTGTGGATCGGGCTGGACGAAAATTGTCAGATATTGCCGCCAACTGATTTCAGCGGCAAACCGCTGCTGGTTTACGGTACCAGCATCACCCAGGGCGGATGCGCCTCGCGCCCCGGCATGGCGTGGAGCAATATACTCTCGCGCAAGCTCAACCGGGAGGTGTTCAACTTCGGCTTTTCCGGCAACGGCAAAGGCGAAGCACAGATGGCGGAATTTCTGGCACAGATCCCCGATCCCGGTGCGATCATTCTGGATTACGAACCCAATGCGCATTACGATGGCATCCGGGCCACATTGAGTGATTTTATCAGGATATTGCGGAACATTCACCCGACAGTTCCGCTGACGGTAATGAGCGGGACAACTCACTCGGATATGACTGTTTTCGGTACTGACGATGATGTTGACTCCAACTATCCGGACAGTGCGGCGGCCCGCAAGTTCCAGCAGCAGACAGTGGAGTCTTTGCAGCAAGCCGGCGACTGCAATATTTATTTTATCGACGGCAGCAAACTCATGGGCAGCGACTGGGATGAGTGTCTGATCGACGGCTGCCACCTGAATGATCTGGGTTTTTACCGCATAGCGGAAAATTTAAGTAAACAACTGGTATTCAATTGATCCAAACCGGGAGAAAATCATGATTTACGATAATTTGAGTGATTGGCGGCGCTATGTGCCGCGGAGCAAGGCTTCTGAATTCTGTCAGGCCATTGAGTTTTTGCGTACTTTTACGCCGGATACGCCCGAAGGCAAACACGTCTTGATCGAGGGACTCATCTACGCCAATGTACAAGTCTACACGCCCAAAAAGCTCGAAGCCGGCGCCGTGGAGTATCACCGGGATTTTGTGGACATCCAAACCCTGCTTTACGGGGTTGAAAATCTCTATTATGCGCCGCTGGCAGCTTTGCAGGAAAAAACGCCGTTTGATCCGGAAAAAGATTGCGGATTTTATCACTTTGATGCCGCAGCCGGCACGGCCTGCCGGCTGGAACCTGGCAACTTTGTGATGCTGTTCCCCGGCGAGGGACATATGCCCTGCATTGAGTGCAGCAACGATCCGGCACCGGTCAAAAAAGTGGTGGTAAAGATCCACCGGTCGGTTTTTGAGGCATAATAGTGCCGCAAAAAAATACCTTGCAGCATGGTGTTCTGCAATCTTGAGCTGTTTTTGCATGATTTTGCCGGATAAAATTTGCAAAAAAGCCACTTTGCATTTATCTTAAACCGGAGACGTTGGAACACAGGGGCAAAACAGGAGTTCCGCATAAAATGATAAACATACTGTTGACCGCAGTAATGATCGCCGCCTTGTGCGGCATGGTATTTTGCAATCGCAAACAACGCAAAAACAGTAAGTATCAACTGGTTGCACTGGGGTTGCTGGTAGTGGTGATCGCCTCCGGCGGCATGTTTATGTGCCAATCCAGCGCCCTGTCGTTTCTGGGGTTGGGGTCTTCCGACCATACAGTAGCGGAAAACAACCGTAAATTCAACTATTCGCAAGGTGTTGTTCTGGGCAAATATATCAAAAATAATTTTCCGGACAACAGCCGCATATTGCTCATATCGCCGGAAGGTAATGTAACATTCAACGATGCACTGCAAAACGAGCTGGGTTCAATGCAAGTTGAACACATGCCGCTGGCTGTGTCTGATCAAGGCGAAGATTCTGACGGTACGCTTATTACCGGAGGCAGTGCCAACAGTGCCGCCCCGGACAGCATCAATACTGCCATCAACCGCCGGAAAAATGTTGATCTGGTGATTGCCGCCGGCCGTGTTGAACTCAAAGATCTTAAAGATCTTGATATGTATGGCTGGTCGGCCAGCCGGCGGCCGCAGTTGATCGTGCAAGGTTGTACCGAACCCGATGAGTGGTTGAGCGAGCAGATCAAGCTCGGCTACATCCGGGCCGTTGTAGTTGCAGACCCCACCAAACGGATTCCCGGCGAGAGTCTGCCCGATGATATGCAAAAAGTGTTCGACAGCCGTTATGTGCTTATCCATAAGGGTAATCTGGACGAACACAAAGCGTTTTTCTACTGATCGCGGTCTGCAGTATGTGCCACGCTGTTCTTGAGCCGCCGGCCGCGTTCGCCAGAGTTTGCCGCAGTGCAGGCAAGGCCAGTGCGGATTTTGCCATGCTGGAGCCGGGCGACCGGGTGCTGGCGGCACTTTCCGGCGGGTTGGACAGTCTGGTAATGTTGGAGGTTTTGTTGGAGCTTCAAAGGCGTGTACCTTTTGAATTCGAGCTTGAAACTGTAACTTTTGATCCCGGATTTCCGGATTTCAACGCCGAACGCATTGCGGAATACTGCGCACAGAAACAAGTCAAACACCATTTGATAAAGCTGGATATTTTTGAATGGCTTAATGATCCCGGCGATGGCAGATTCCGGCGGCCGTGTGTACGCTGTTCGCGGCTGCGGCGCGGCAATCTTTACCGGATCGCCCGCGAACAGAATATGAATAAATTATCGTTGGGGCATCACGCCGATGATCTGTTGGAGTCATTTATGATCTCGCTGCTGCGCGGGCAGGGATTAACCACGATGGGCCCCAATGTGCCGGCGGACGGAAACAATGCCGGTCGCGGCAGTCTGCGGATCATCCGGCCGCTGGCAACCGTGCCGGAAGCAATGGTCAAAAGGGCGGCAGGAAATTTTGAATTTCCCGGTGCCGGAGCATGTCCTTACAAAGATGAACTTGATGCCTCCGGCGACCGGGCCTGGGTCAAGCGGATGCTGGCTGATATAAGTCAAAAGATCCCCGATCTCCGGCAGCTGATGCTCAAAAGTATGAAAAAAGTCGAATTGCCCTATCTGTTGGATAAACGATATCTGGATTTTAAATCACCTCAATAAAAATAATAACATCATAAAGGTTGTGAAGATGGAAAAGAACTCAACTCTGCTGCTCAAAAATGCCCGTATCATTTCGCCGGACTGCGATCTGCCCGGTGGCTCGGTATTGATCGAAAACGGCATTATCAAACAGATTTTTGCCCCCGGCGATGCGCTCCCGGCGGCCGACGAAGTAAAGGATCTGACCGGTCTGATGCTCATGCCCGGTTTTATTGATGTGCATACCCACGGCCGCAGCGGTTACGAATTTACCGACGGCGTACCCGGACACCTCAATACCATGTGTAAAGACAAGCTCACTGAAGGTGTTACCAGTTGGCTGCCCACCACGCTGACACTGGGTTATGAGTCATTGGCTGCCGCGTTGGAAAATGCGGCCCAATATACCGCAAGCAAAGCCGTCGGCGCCAAGATTCCCGGGGTGCATCTGGAAGGGCCGTACATCAACGCCAGCTGCCTGGGCGCCCAGAATCCGGCCTTTGTCCGGCAGCCGGATATTGATGAAGTAAACAAACTCAATTCGATTTACCGGGTGCTGAAAGTATCTTACGCTGTGGAAGTTGAAGGCGGCAAGGAATTTTCTTCGCAGCTGCTGGCCGCCGGCATCACGCCTTCTTGCGTCCACAGCAAAGCCACCTACGCTGAATTTGCCGCCGCCTACGATCACGGTTTGCGCAACCTCTCGCACTTCTGCAATCAGATGACCGCCTTGCACCACCGCGACATCGGTCTGGTGGGCGCCGGATTGCGGCACAAGGAAGTGTTTATCGAAATGATCTGCGACAAAATTCATCTGTGCAGCGATATGATCAACCTGATCTTCCAGCTCAAAGATATTGAACATATCGTTCTGATCACCGATGCCTGTCAGGCTGCCGGTATGCCCGATGGCGAATACGAGATCGGCGGTCTGCCGCTGATCCTCAAAGACGGAGCGGCGCGCCTGGCGTCCAACGGCGCACTGGCCGGCAGCGTGCTGGTGATGAACAAGGCGCTGAAAAATGTCTTCGAGATCACCGGCCTGCCGCTGGCCCAGCTGGTCAAAACCACCAGTTACAATCAGGCCCGTTCGCTGAGGTTGGAAAAACTCGGCCGCATCGAACCGGGATACATTGCCGACCTGACCGCACTGGACAGCGAGTTTGAAGTCAAAAACGTCTGGGTCGATGGCGCAATGGTGCTTTAAAGTGTACAGTTATACTCTCCGGCGTGGACGTTTTAACGTTCTCCGGAGGGTAAATCTTACACGAAATGGCCGTTTTTCTGAAAAAAAACGTTTTTTTTTGAAAAAAGTTTGATTTTGCAGTAAAAAAAGTTTGCCAAAGCCTTTTTCTTCGGCTATCTTATCAACAAACCGTCTGATTCATGTATTTACGCGTGATTTCAGCAAGTTATAACAAACCATAAATGGAGGAAACCTCTCATGAAACACAACTTCTATGACGTCAAGACCAAAAGCAAGGTCGAAGCCGAAGTGCTGGAAAAAGTATCCTACGGCCAGCCGGGCAATGAACGCTATGCCTTCCGCGCCAAGACTGCCGATGGCCGTAATCTGACTGCTTTTGTGAGCAAGGCCACCTGGGAAAAGGCCAACATCTGAGATTCTGGTTTTTCGAGCTGGATCTTCCCACGCGATGTACTTTCCGGGAATAAAGGTTCAGCATCAAAATCGGCATTGCAAGTGCGTTATGCACCGGTGCCGATTTTTTTTATTTTCTCAAGCAGGAGTTTTGAGTTGTGTACAGAGTTGTTTCTCCGGAAGTGATGCGCCGGTGCGAAGAGCGTAACTTTGCCGCCGGTACCGCCGACGCACTGGAGCTTATGCAGATTGCCGGCAACGGTTGCGCCGGGGAGTTTCTGAAATTTTTTTCCACATTAAAAAAGCGTGAACGCGTGATTATCTACACCGGCGGCGGCAACAATGGCGGCGACGGCATGGTGGCCGCTTCGATCCTGGCCGATAAACTGTCGATTCCGGTGGTGCTGGCCATGGCGGCCGTTCCGGAAAAACTTTCGGAGTCTTCGCATTTTTATTTTGAGCGTCTGAACAAAAAAGTTACCGTCATGCCTGCCGGAGAAGTCCAACTCAATTGGCACGATGCGGTCATAGACGCGTTGCTGGGAACCGGCTGCACCGCGCCGATACGCGAACCATATTGCTCACTTATTGAGTACATCAATAACTCTCACGTTCCGGTTTTTGCCGTGGATCTGCCCAGCGGTCTGGGATCGGATCGCTGCATCAAGGCTTCCCGCACCGCAGTGATCGGCTATTTCAAGGATCTGCTGTTCACGCCGGAGGGGATCGAAAATGCCGGAACTCTGCGCCGGATACCATTGCCACTGCCGATCACGCCCGAAACTGGAAACGCTCCACTCTGTCAGGCTGTTGATCTTCAATACTATCAAGCCACAACCCAAACGCTCCCGCGCAGCTGCCACAAATACCAGAAAGGCAATCTGCTGATCTGCGGCGGCAGTCGCGATTATATTCAGGCGCCTTTTTTAAGCGCCCGCAGCGCGCTGCGCGCCGGAGCGGGTCTGGTACGGCTGGCGCTGCCGTTTGCCGTACTGCCGGGAACCGGCACGCTGGGAGTGATTCCGATGCACCTTGCCGCCGATAACGGTTATTTTTCGGAGACAAGTTTTGATGCGTTAAAATCCATTCTGCCCAAGTGCCATGCCATAGCTGCCGGACCCGGCATGGGGCGCAGCAGCGGCGTGGCCGATTTTATCCGGCAACTGCTGCTTATTGATAAACCGCTGCTGCTGGATGCGGATGCTATCCACGCAAGTTGCCAACTGCCGCTGAATATGCTTCGCGACCGGACGGCGCCCACAATCTTCACCCCGCACCGGGGCGAAGCAGCGATCATGGCTCAAGCCTGGAATTTGAGTTTATCCGGCAACGATATACAAGATGCCCGGAGTCTGGCCCGCACCGCCAAGGTTATTGTTCTGCTGAAAGGACCGCGCACAGTCGTGGCCGCTCCCGATGGTGAAATTTGGCTCAACACCAGCGGTTCGCCGGCGCTGGCTGCTGCCGGCAGCGGTGATTGCCTGACCGGGATCATTGCCTCCAATATGTGCCGTTATGATGCTTTAAGCGCAACTCTCCGCGGGGCGTTTCTGCACGGGCTGGCCGGAGAACTGGCCGAGCAGCATTACGGAGTCAGTGGAGTCATTGCCGATGACTTGCCGGAAATGGCCGCCCAAGCCAACATGCTGACAGCCCGGTACGGCGATATTTTTGCATAAAATTGTTGATCGTAACACGTTGAAAAGTTTGCACTATTCAAAAAAAAGTGTATATTCCCTCAAGTATATTTTTTGCATAAAAACAGGAGTTTTTTCAATATGAACAACCGGGTCGATTATCTCAGCGACCGTCTGGTCAATCTGCGCGGCAAACACAAGTCGGTCAACGATGTTATTCCGCCGGATTCCATTGCCAACGGTGTTTCGGTCAAACCGGCCGAAAAGGCGGAAAAAGGTTCGGTTTCCGGCAATTCCACGGCGCTGGAACGCCGCCGGGATCAGACTTTTCAACTCTACAGCGACCTTGAACAGCGGCTGTTGCGCCGCAATAAGCAAAGTCAGCTGCAGCTGGATGAATTGAGCCGTCGTGCGGAGCGTCTGCAGCAGTTGCAGGCCCAACTGTCCACTCTGCAAAGCGAATTGAAAAAGCTGCAAATCGAAAATATCAACGAGCTTACCCCCTCGCAAACCGGCGAACGGTTCCGGGCGATCGACAAGCTGCGGTTGGATTTTTTTGAAACCGAAGCCGAGCTGGAAATGCTTTTGCACAGCAATACAGCTTCTGCTCCGGCGCAGTTGGAAACTCCGGCGGAAGCAACATTCAAATCACTGCTGAAAAAAGGAGCGGCCCAGGCGCTTACGGTCGGGTTGACCATCGCCGCGGCGATCCTGATCGGCGCATTGATCCTTTTTGCTGCATGGAGTTGATGAGTATGAGTAACGATTTTCCTCCAGTGATCCGCCCCGGTCAGAGTAAACTGGCCCGCTACCGGCATACATCAAGCTGTATACGCGTAGCCGGTTTTGCCCCCGGCAGGGAACGTTTGCAGCAGCAAAAACGCTGCCGGATAATGGCTGCAGCCACTCTCATCGTGTTGGCGGCCGGAGTTTTCTCGGTATTATTTTAACTTAAAAGGGGGGGCGCAGGCCCCGATACAACAGAGGATAAAAATGGATAATCAAGCTCTTTTCAAAATTCCTTATGGGCTTTATGTTCTTACGGCCCGTTCCGGCGGGCGGGATAACGGCTGTATTGTCAACACCTTTGCCCAGCTGGCATCAAACCCGCTGCAAGTGGGCGTATCTGTCTGCAAAGAAAATCTCACCTGCCAGATGGTGGCCGAAAGCGGAATATTCAATGTAACTGTTTTGTCGCAGAGTGCCAAGTTCGATGTTTTCAAACATTTCGGCTACCAGTCGGGAAAAGCGGTCGATAAATTTCAATCGCTGGAACTGCCGCGCAGCAGCAACGGGCTCTATTATCTGACCGAAGATGCCAACAGCTGTTTCTCCTGCCGGGTAACTGGTTCAGTGGATCTGGGCAGTCACACACTGTTTGTTGCCGAAATAACGGATATGAAAATCCTTTCCGACAGTGCCGAAAGCGTTACCTACGCTTATTATCAGCAGCATATCAAACCCGCGCCGGCAGCGGTAGCCGGCCAATCCGGCTGGCAATGCAAGGTGTGCGGTTATGTTTACGAAGGTTCTGTACTCCCGGCAGATTACGTCTGCCCGCTGTGCAAGCACGGTGCGGTGGATTTTGTTCAGATCAACGCCGCAGTACCGGCTGCTCCGGCAGTCCCGGCCGCAGCAACGGCTCCGGCAGCAAAAACGGATGTACCGGTCAAACGCTGGAAGTGCAGTATTTGCAAGTATATCTACGAAGGTGCGGAACTTCCGGAGGACTATATTTGTCCCAAATGTAAAAAAGGCGCCGAAAAATTTGTCCTCATGCCGCCGCCGGCGGTGTGGAAATGCAATATTTGCGGTTACGAGCATACCGCAGACGAATTGCCAAAAGATTTCACCTGTCCGCTGTGTAAACACCCTGCAACGGACTTTACAAAAATTGAACCTCAAATACAGGAGAAGAAAACCATGGATCTCAAAGGAAGCAAGACCGAAGCTAATCTGATGTACGCTTTTGCCGGTGAATCGCAGGCCCGCAACAAGTACACCTACTACGCCAGCAAGGCCAAAAAAGAAGGTTACGAACAGATCGCCGCGCTGTTCGAATCCACCGCCAATAACGAAAAAGAACACGCCAAACTCTGGTTCAAAGCCTTCCACGGTATCGGCACTACTTACGAAAATCTGCTGGATGCCGCCGCCGGCGAACACGAAGAATGGACCGAAATGTACAAGAACTTTGCCGAAGTGGCCAAAGAAGAAGGTTTTGACGAACTCGCCGCCCAGTTTGCCGCCGTGGCGTTGATCGAAAAGCGTCACGAAGAACGCTACCGCAAGCTGGCCGAAAATGTGGATAAAGGCGAAGTCTGGGTCAAAGTCGGCGAAAACCGCTGGGAATGCCGCAACTGCGGTCACATCCACGTTGGCGAAAGCGCTCCGGAACTCTGCCCGGTGTGCAAACACCCGCGTGCTTACTTCGAAATCGAAGCCAAGAACTATTGATCCGGTTTAAGATCGGCTGAAAATCGGGCTGTTGCCTGCCTTAAATAAGGTTTGACAACAGCCCGTTTTGTATTTTGCCACTTGATTTTCAGCTTATTTTCTAACAAACTCATATTTGCTATACCGTTCTGCAAAAATATCCATTTGATTGGAAAGCCGTAAATCGCTCACACGAATAGCTTCTTCTGATTGATCTATGCCAATCCATTTTCTTCCTGCTTTTTCTGCAGCGACCAATGTCGTTCCACTTCCGCAAAAGCAATCTAAAATAACACTTTCTTGTGTGGATGATGCCTTTACTATACATTCCAAAAGATCAAGGTTTTTTTCCGTAGGATATTGCGGATACTGTGAATCCTTGAAAGTCCATACATCCTGCATTTTCTTTCCTTGAGATTTTCTTTCATCAGCAAAGATTATTCTGCGTGGATTACCTGTCTTTGACCACTCAATCAATCCTTCCGAATCCAAACGTTCAAGCTCCTCTGGCACTGATCTCCAATGTCTTCCTTCTGGCGGCAACATACCGCGCCACATGGCTCCGGTAGGTCCATTTAGAGTTTCTCCGGGCGCATGTAATGGCACTGTCGTATAACGTCTTCCTTGGGAATTAATCTTATTAAAACGAATTGAAACTTCAGAATCTTCAAGCTCTTGTCTGGGATCATTCCAAATGGGATTTTTACCTTTACTATAAAAAAGTATCAGATCTTTTATATTTCCATAGGCACTTCGCGAAAAGTTCTTCGGGTTACATTTGATTCGAGTAATATCATTACGAAAATTGTTTTCTCCAAATACTTCATCCATGATAATCTTTACATAGTGGCCTATTTTGTAATCTATGTGAAGATATATTGATCCTCGTTCTGACATAAGCTCGCGCAAAAGGATAAGGCGCTGTCTTATAAACTCAATAAAAGAAATCCCAGTAAGATTATCAGAATATGCTGTTTTGTCTCTCTTACTACAACTAATTGTACTTACTCGTTTCTCGCCTATTGTAAAAATATTGTTTGTTGCAAATGGTGGATCAATATAAACCAGGTCTATTTTTCCCGCATATCCATTTTCCAATAAAAATCGCATTACTTCAAGGTTATCACCTTGAAGTAACAGCTTATTTGCTGGTAAAAAGGTTGTTGTTGGAAGAGATTCTGCATGTCTTGCCAAAAATTCTACTTCCGGTATTTTTCCTTCGTAATCTAATCTCATCATAATTTACACCTGATAAAGGAAATCGCGCAAAACCAATGCACTCATGATATACGAATCCCTTTCAGTTATTCCTTTATATAGTTTGTGCGAACCAGGAATATACAAAACTCCATCAAGAATTGCAACTTTAATAGCATTACAATCAGCCTCAAGGGTAGATATTGCATCTGCAAACTGGGCATTTTGATGTCCACCAAAATCGGTTAAAAATTTAGCCTCACCAATAATGTATTTTCCATTAAATTTCGCAAGAAAATCTAAACCTTTGTCCCGGTAGTATCCCAAATGCTCTCTTGCGAATTTCATCATCTCTGCATCTGAACCGTTAAAAATTGCATTACAACGAGCATTAACGAATTCATTGTAAGAAACTGGCATAATTCCCAGTGCTCCACTATTGATCCAGCGTTTGAAAAGAGGTCCTATTTGTCGATTTGTTTCTTTGGGCTCTGAACATTTCTCAAACAGTTTATTAAGCCCCATCTCAAAGACTCTACCGGCAAGTCGATTCACAGTTTCTGGATTTCTGGCAATAGCACCAGTATCCTTTTTCAAATAGGCAACATATGAGTCCTTAACAGGAAACAAATTTAATTTTAACAAGTTCATTATCAATTGTTGGGTATTTCGATTGTTATAGGCCTGCTCAATCTTATTCCAAAGAACTTGATCAATATCCCGACAATCTTCCGGAATTGTTGGATATACTCGAAAAAGCAGATCAAGGTAATTGCGCTGATTTGCCAGGCTTATACTTAAATCAGTCCACATGTTTGCCATAATAAATCTCCCATACAAAAACTTCTATTTTTCAAATTTTGCCATCGCAAAATACACAGTACAACTTACGATATAAAATACCATATGAAATCAAAATTACAACAGCAATGCAAGAAAAATTTATTATATATTTTGAACAAACAAAAGAAAATTGCCTTTAATATCTAATTATATATCTCACAATCGTTGATAGAAAAGCATCTTTATTGCTAATTTTGTCAAGTTTCAACGTATCTTGTTGTGATTTGCAGATGAATGGGGAATGCCTGCCTGCCGTGGGGTGCCGCCGGCAACACTTAAACCAGCGGAAAAAAGACAAAAAAAAACCGCCCTTTTCAAGACGGTCAAATTCAAATGGTAGCGGGTGCCGGGATCGAACCAGCGACAGGCGGATTATGATTCCGCTGCTCTACCGACTGAGCTAACCCGCCGCAACACTACTTAATATAGCCTGTATTTTGATTTTTGCAAATTCAAAAACGCTAAAAGCGGCAATTTTTTGTATTACCAGCCTTCGGCAATGTTGTATATTATCTGACGGCTGGCTTCGTAGCAAGCCTGACGCACGGCTCTCAAACGGCTGCCTTCCACATCCAGCGGCGCCTGAAAACGCGCATCGCCGCTGACCGTACCCGCCCGCAGCGGTTCGCCCTGACCGGGGATCACCAATTTATAGTCAACAGTAACTTTGGTGCGCCATTCCGAGGGTTTGTACTGATTATCGTTTTCGATCGATGCATCGCTGACGCTGGCAAAAGCGACTTCTTTGACCACCATATAAAGAATGGCATCGGCATTATGCTGGTCGGAAAGTTCAAACGTGCCGTCCTGCATTACGACTTCGCACATCATCATGCGCGCGTCAGAAGCGGCGTTGTAAATGGCAGTTTCGTTGACTGCCGGAGCTACTGCAATGCTGTTCAGTTGCGGGTGTTTGATAAAACCGATATGATAACCGCATCCGCCGGTTGCCAGCAGCAGCAATCCCCCGGTCAGGATGCCCCAAAGTCCGGTCATATATTTATTCATCACTTTTTCTCCTTGTTCAGATTAAGGTCATATATCGGCAACAGGAATCTGCCGTTGCTGTTTTCGGGCGCCAGAATGAGTTTTCTGGTTTCCTGCGGGAATTTCAAAACTTCGTATTCCGGGTATTTGGGCGGGATCTCCGGCTTGACCTGTTCAGGGAAATAGGTTTTGTCGAGCTTGGTCAGGAGTTTTTCGCTCTCCACGGCCGCATCGGTATCCGGAAAACGGCGCATGACTTCCAGCAGATAAACTCCGGCCGGATCGTTGCGGCCCTCGCGGTGATAGAATTCGGCAATGTTGTAAAGCCGTTGGGCATAAGCGCTGCGGGCGTTATTTTCGCTTTGAGTCACCCAATTATTTTCGCTGCCGTCAGGGTATTGCTCGCGGTAGGCTCGGAAAATGCTCATCGCTTCATCAAAGTGTTTGCCGTCGCCATCGCCGTTGAGCGCCATCTCGCTCAACGCATTGCCCAGTTCCAGCATGGCAAAGCGCGCGCTTTCGCTGCCGGGATAAATACGGATGACTTCGCGCAGCAGTTTGAGTGCTTCTTCGTTGCGGCCTTCGCTTAAATAATGCACCGCCAAACGCAGTCTGGCATTGGCTCCGGCCGGTGCAAACGGCGCATGTTTGAGCGCCGCTTCGTAAACCTCTGGCATCCGGTTTTTGTCGGTCAGCCACGGAATGAAACGCAAACTCCAGAACGCCGGATCGCGGTAGCCGTGGAAATACGCTTCGCCGATGGCATATTCGCGGTCAACGATCTCGCTGATGCCGATCCGGGTCGGATAACGGCGGATGATCTTTTCCAAAGCATCGAACTCTTTGCCGCGATGCCCGGCGCTGCGGTAACTGTCGGCTTCCTGCATGGCGGCGCGGAATTTGAGATCCACCGCATCGGCCAGCTGTTCAGCTTCGGCAAAGTATTCAGCGGCATCAATATAGTCCTGTTCTTTAAGTTCTTCCAACCCCTTGCTGAACGCTGCGGATGCTTCCGCATCGGTCGCCGGCAGCGGCAATACAGCACAGCAGCAGATCAGCAGCACCATGCCTGACAGATATTTTCGCAAAAACATAAAAAAATCAACTCCCTGTTCTGTTATATCCCGATGGATTTCCCGAAAAAAACTATACACACCATTAATGTAGCGCCACTTTGGCAAAATTACAAGAGAGCAAATGTGCTATTTTTGCATTGTAAGTTTGAATTAGCGGCAAAATGCGTGTATATTACCCCATATAAGTCGGAAAAGTACAAAATCGGGATCTTTTGTCGTGAAAAAACTCAAACATCTCTGGGAACACCGGGAACGTTATTTTCTGGAACTCATCGAAGGACGCCGGCATCGCCGCGGCGATCGCTTTGCGCTGGGGGTTTTGTTTGTGTTTTCGCGCTTTTACCGGGCGGCGGTGCAGTTCCGGCTCTGGCTGTACGATAAACGCTTTTTCCGCAATCACGCGGTGGGTTGTCAGGTGGTAAGTATCGGCAACCTGACTTGCGGCGGTACCGGCAAGACCCCGGTGGTGGAGGTTTTTGCTAAAAGTTTGCGCAAACAGGGGCGCAAAGTTGCGATCCTGAGCCGCGGCTACCGCAGCAAGGAACAGCGCAGTTTCTGGCAGAAACTCAAGGGCAAATTCAGTTCGCGCAAGCGCGAAGTCCTGCCGCCGCGGGTGGTTTCCGACGGGCATGACTTGCTGTTGCAGAGCGATGCCGCCGGCGATGAGCCTTACATGCTGGCATCCAATCTGCGCGATGTAGCGGTGCTGGTCGATAAAGACCGGGTCAATTCAGCACTCTATGCCATTGATGAATACGCTACTGATACGCTGATCCTGGATGATGGCTTTCAATATCTGGGGCTTAAATCGCACATCAATATTGTGCTGGTGGACTCGACCGCGCCATTCGGCAACCACCATGTTCTGCCGCGCGGACTTTTGCGCGAACCGATCAAAAACATCCGGCGCGCCGACTATGTATTTTTGACCAAATCCAACGGCGGCAGCCATTTGCGGCATCTTAAAACCTTTATCCGCCGCCATAACCGCCGGGCAGAAATCATTGAATGCTGCCACCGGCCGCAATATCTGGAACGGGTTTTTGTGCGCGGCGAACAGCAGCCGCTGCAGGCGCTGAAAGATTGCAAAGTTGCCGCGATCTCGGCCATTGCCAAGCCGGAAAGTTTTGAGGCTTTTCTGATGGATTTCGGGGCCGAAATAGTTCATACTGCGCGTTATGCGGATCATCACCGCTACAGCGAACAGCAGATCATCGACTTTGTCAACGAGGCCAAAGCCGCCGGGGCCGAAATGATCGTTACCACCGAAAAAGATGCTGTGCGCATACCCAAACTGCTGCGCGAAGACATCCAATTCTACTTTCTGCGGGTGCAGATCGATATTTTAAGCGGTCAGGAAAACTTTGACCAGTGCATCAAGCGTATCTGCTTTATCTGATCGGCCGGCAAAAAAAAACGCCGGAAGCATAACGTTCCGGCGGACAATTTTATGTCAAGGGGCATATAAACACTGCAACCCCGGTTATTTATCAATGATTTCCCATTTGAGTCTATAACCTTCGTCGGTAACTTGCAGTAAAAACTCTCTGGTGGCTTTTTCTTTATTTTCGACCGTAATGGCCAACACATTTTTGCGGACGGTTCTGGCACTGACAAAATCCCATCCGGCCCAATATAATATATTTTCACCACTGCCGCCCCAGCGCACCAGTTCATAGAGTATTCCGGCATCTTCGAGCAGATGTTCCGGCTTGGAATCGTATTCGCGCAGAATAGATACATCATAATACGATTCGCCTGATTCTTTACGCACCGTGCCTTCAAGCCGCCGTTGCCGGGTTTTGCCATTCCAGGTAAACGTTACAGTGCCGCTGTAATGATCTTTGCTCTCCGGCGTAAGTTCGGCATCAACAAACTCGCATTTGGTTCTGAAACTGTAAAGATTATCCCCGTCATCAAAATACCTTGCCGCCAGGTTTTTCATATCCGAAATATGTTTATCCTGCAGAACTTTCTGTTCTCTGGCCTGTTGACGCGCTTTGGCGCATCCGTAGATTTGGCCGCCGCCGGTGATGATCAAACATACCAGCACAAAGCAGATCACACCTTTAACAAGCACCCAGCCGGGCCAGGGAGTGTGTTCGTTTTTTGCCGGAACGATCTCATCTTCCCAATCCTCATACGGTGTATGGGCAGATACCTGGACATCCGGCAGCTGCGGAACGGTGAACTTTTGCTGACAGGTTGGACACTCTATTTCCTGATTGGACTGACTGCTCTGAACCTGCACAACATTTCCGCAATGCGGACAATCTATAATAAATTCAGCCATAACGACTCCCGCCTCCATAATTTTAACGGCAAAAATGATCTTGAAATGCAAATATTTATCACAGCGCAGCTTGTTTTACTGCTTGCAAACTGCTGAATTTAAATTACACCCATAACGATCATTTTGCAAATCCCGGCCGGGTACAGATATCAAAATGGTGGTTGGGGTTATCAAATATCCGGCAGCTGCAGTTTGGCCACTTCCTGAAAAATATCCAGCCTGCCTGCCGAACAATTCATGCGGAACTCGCGCGGGCTGGCCTGAAATATCTGCCTGAACTTTCTGGCAAAATAGTTGCCGTCCGAAAAACCGCAGAGTAAAGCGATATTGGAAATCGGCTGGTCACTGTGGAACATCATCAATGCCGCCTTGCGCAGCCGCAGTTTGATCAGATAATCAATGGGCGACAATCCCGTGAGCGCCCGGAAATGGTGGCGGAAACTGCTTTCGGACATGTGTACATAACTGCAAAGCTGCTGCAACGAAAAATTCTGCTCAAAGTTGCGTTCCATAAATCTGACCGCCTGGCCGATGCGGAACATGGCATTGCTGACCTGACCGGACTGGCTCTTGGCGTACCGCAGGATATGGATGATCAGCAGATAAAAATCAGCCAGCATAACGCCTTCGTGCCCGGACGAAAAGTTGATTTTTTCCTTCCGCATATTTTCCAGCAGCGCAATGGCATTGAACAACTCTTTTTCGTCCAGATGCAGCAGTTCCGAAGCATGGTTGGCCGATGGCGCAATGCTGCTGTAATTGCTCATGCCGCGCAGCACCCCGGGAAAAAGCTCCAGCAGCGCCGGATCGAACAACACATTGTAGTGGCGCAGCTGACGGATGCGGTTGTAGCGGTGGATGCTGCCGGGATAAAAAATCATTATATCGCCGGATTGCATGGGCCGCGAACAATCCGGCAGTTCGTTGACAACTTTGCCGTTGGTAATGATCACCAGTTCGGCAAAATCATCGTGCGAGTGCCACAGATCGCTCATGCCCGGATATTCCTGCAGCCGGATCGACAGAGGAATATTGACTTTGCCGCCGCATAACTCAAAATTCAGATTTTTTAATTCAGTTTTTTGATATTTTGCCATATTGTGCTATTAAAATACAGATTTATTCAAGTTTTTACGGATTTTTTCAGTATACTGATAAGCAAACAATCTAAATGTATACCAAAAAATTTGATTTGCAAAGTGAAAAATGATGTTTTCAGAAAATAATCCGGATCAATGCATGTTAAATGGTGCCAAAGTTTACCCCGGGCAGCGTTATACAGTCAGCTGCCGGCGGGTGATCGCCTCCGGGAATTGTACCGGCAGTGATATTTTGATCGGCAACGGAGTGTTGCGTAATTTTACCTGTAATGAATTCCCGGTCTGCAAGGTGGAACAGGGGGGATTTCTGGTACTGGATTTCGGCATCGAACTCTCCGGCGGGGTGCGCATCGTTACCGATTTTATGCTTTCCTGTTCCGTGCGGCTGCGGTTTGGCGAATCGGTAACGGAAGCCTGCAGCGAACCCAATGGCGATCATGCCATACACGATGTAATTCTTACTCTGCCGCAGCTTGCCAGCACGGATTTCGGCAATACGGGGTTCCGTTTTGTGCGGCTGGATGTGCTGAAAGGCGATCTGGCACTGGTTAACGTGTGCGCAATGGCCGAGATGCATAACTATCCGCAGCTGGGTTATTTCAAAAGTTCCGATCCCCGGCTGGATCAGATTTTCAATACCGCGGTACATACGGTAAGTTTGTGCATACAGGATTATATTATTGACGGTGTCAAGCGCGACCGGCTGCTGTGGGGCGGCGATATGCACCCGGAAATAATGGCGATCCTGCCGGTTTTCGGGGCGATCGAACCGATCGAACGGACTCTGGAACAGCTTTGCTTTCATACCCGCAAAGGCAAATTTATCAACGATCACGTCAGTTACACTTTGTGGATACTCAAAGTGATCTATGATTTGTGGCTCCACAGCGGCAGTGAGGATTTGCTGGACAAATATAAAGAGTTTATAATTGAAAATACCGACCGCTATCTGGCAATGATCGCGCCGGATGGCACAGTTACGTTTGACGGGCACGCCTTTCTGGACTGGCCCAGCAGCGAAAACCCGGTGGAAACCCGGGCCGGCGTACATGGTTTGCTGTATATGGCGCTGACCGCCAGCAGTAATATGTACGAACACTGGCAGCTGGATAACTGCCGGATAACCGAAGCTCTGCAGCGCCTGAAAAAGCAAGTACCGCATCCGGGCACCAACAAAAGCGCGGCGGCACTGCAACATCTGGCCGGTCTGGCCGACCGCAGCGATGTGTTGGAAAACGAACCGTTCAAGCGTATTTCCACCTTTTTGGGCGGCTATGTGCTGAACGCCAGAGAACCGGCCGCGGCGCTGGAACTGGTCAAAACCTACTGGGGCGGTATGCTCGATATGCACGCAACGAGTTTTTGGGAAGACTTCGATCTGGCGTGGTGTCAGGGCGATCCGGTCAAACTGGATGAAATGCCCGAAGCCGGCCGGAAAAATATCCACGCGGATTTCGGCGGATATTGCTATCAGGGCTTGCGGCACAGTTTGTGCCACGGCTGGGCGGCGGGGCCGGTCAGTTGGTGTATGCAGAACATTCTGGGGATCAAGGTGTTGTCCGGTGGCTGCCGCAAGATAGCGTTCCAACCCGATCTGTGCGGTTTGGAGTTTGCCGAAGGCGCATTTGCCACGCCATACGGCCCGATAAAGGTCAAACTCCGAGCCGAATCCGAACCGGTCATAACCGTGCCGGATGGCATCGAAATTGTGCAAATGTGATTTGAAGAATACGATTTGAAGAGTTGATGGAAGTTATTACCGGTACTGCGGTCAATGTAAAACGGAGCGCTTCATTAACCGTTTGTATATAACAATGATCAGTGTAAAGAGTTGAGAATTAACAACAACCCCTAAACCATTTTCCAGAAAGGAAAGAAAAAATGAAGAAACAATTCACCCTCATCGAGCTTTTGGTGGTAATCGCCATCATCGCTATCCTCGCGGCCATGCTGCTGCCGGCCTTGAGTGCCGCGCGCGAACGTGCCCGCAATGCCAATTGCATCAGCCAGCTCAAACAAATCGGTCTTGGTGTTACCATGTATGCCGGCGACAACAAGAGCTATGTACCGGATCGCGACATGCCCGGCGATGCCTCCTGCGGCTGGGCGGAAAATGCCCGCGCCGAACAGAATGCCACCGAACGGCCTGTCAACAAACTGCTCCTCGGCGGCTATATGGGTATGAACATAACTGATGGCAAAATCACCGAAGAAATCATTGCCAAGCAGTTCAAGTGCCCCTCCGACAGTGTCATGTTCGGCGTGCAGGAAAGCACCTGGATCCTGACCAGCTATGTGGCCCACTTCCACAACAAGGCCCAGATCGAAAACTACAATTCCAACCTCAAGAAACGTAACATCGTTGGTACCGACAGTCCCGGTCTGGTGATCTACCATGACCAGCCGGCCGGCCGTATCAATGCTTACAAAGGCAGCAAGACCCCCATTCACCCCAACGGCATCAACACCCTGTTCCTGGGTGGCAACGTGGAAGGCAACGTGGTCAAACTCAGCGATCAGCAGAACTGGGATATGTTCGATGTTATCAACAAATTCGACCAGGACAGAAACTGATCAAATGATTGGATTCATCGGTTGAAGAGAGAATATCAATACTATGAAGAAGCAGTTTACACTTATTGAATTGTTGGTAGTTATTGCGATCATTGCGATTCTGGCGGCCATGCTGCTGCCGGCCTTGAGTGCCGCGCGCGAACGTGCCCGCAATGCCAATTGCATCAGTAACCTCAAACAGATCGGCACGGCTACTTTGATGTATGCCGGTGATAATAAAGGTGGGTATATCCCCACCCGAGCCAATCCCGATACTGGTGCCGGTTATGCTGAAAGTTTTGTTGACGAAGCCAACCATACCGAAATGCCTGCCAACAAACTGGCCCTGGGCGGATATCTGGGCGGCACGATCAAAGATAACAAGCTGACCAAAGAAATTGCCGGCAAGTATTTCAAGTGTCCTTCCGATAGTTCGCTTTTCGGTGATGGCAGCGGCTATGTCAAGATGTCTTACATTGCCCACTTCCAGAACAAGACCCAGGCGGCAGCCAACGGCCTCGGTGAACATAAGCGCGAAATTGCCGGTCGCGACAACCCGGGTTTGATCATCTGGGCTGACCAGACTACGGCCCGCGCCAATGTGCTCAAGACCGGTGCCACCGGCTGCCATCCGACTGCGATCAACTCGCTGTATCTGGGTGGCGATGCCAGAAGCAATACGATCAAATCTGCCGATCAAACCAACCTTGACCCGTTCAACGTACTTATCAAATTCGACGATGTCGAATATTGAGATTGCGCCCGGTCTTTAATTGATTTAAAAGGCTCCGTATCCAATTGTGGCGCGGAGCCTTTTTTATAAACCCGCAGGGGGTTACAATTTATGAAGCTATTGAAAATTAAGTTTCTGGTAACAGTTGCCGGAGCGCTTTTCCTGGGCGTGCTGCCTGCTGCCGTTATCGGGCAATGGGACTTCAGCGGCAATGATATGCCGCCGCAAGCCAGACTGCACAGCAGCAGCGGCGACTCCCGGCTCGTGTCCGACGGCGGCGAAAAATTTTTGCGCATCGTCCCCGGCAGTCATAAAGAATATGTGGAGTTTGACGTAAAAAACAAGTCCGATCTGCCCAAAAAATTTACGCTCGAAGCAGTCTTCCGCCCCAGCGGAACTGCAGGCAGCACCATGGTGATCGGCAAGCGCTATTCGCCGCAGTATCAGTTGGATTACACCTCCGGCGGCGATGGTACTTTTGAATTTTATCTGGGCGGCGGCGATAACGAAAAACACCGTGCTTCGATCGGGCGTCTGCCGTCCGACGGCCGCTGGTATCATGTGGTGGCAGTATATGACAGCACCGCCAAAGGGCATAACCAGTTCCTTTATATCAACGGTAAACTGGTCAGCAGTTTGCGCAATGTCGAGCCGATCGCCGCTGACCAGTCCGCTTTGCGGCTGGCCGAAAACTCAAACTTGAATATCCCCAATCCCTCCGGCGGCGACTGGCAGTTTGCCGCCATTTACGATCACGCCATGACCCCGGCGGAAGTTCAGGAGGCATTTTTGAAGTCAACGCCCGGCAAAAGCGGCAAGATCGTGGTGCCGGACAAGGCCGTTTACATGGTCAGTTTGGATCCCGATGAGTTCAGCGCGATCGGCGGCCAGTCCGCTAAACAGGTCTTTTTCAATCGTTTTACCGGGGCTTTGGAACATTCTGCCGGAGCAGTCGAAGCGGCCGGATCCACCCGAAAAAGCGGCGAAAACCAGTCGATTTATCTGGAGGTGAACGGTAAGGCCGGGCAACTGCACGGTCAGGAATGGCGCAACCGCATGACTCCGCAGCTGGATCTCTCGCAATACCGCTATGTGTTTATGGTCGTGCGGGCTTCCGGGCTGAATCGGACTCACCAGCTGCAGCCGGTGATAAGCGCCATTACTGCCGGCAACACGGTACTGTTGAACAGCTCCGAAGTACTGCAGGATGGTGTTTACCGCACCTACTGGAAAAAGGTGAAAATCGATTCGCCGCTGCAAGGGATCAAACTTTCAATACGCACCCAAAACAGCAATGCCTTTCTGGAAGTGGCTCAAATCGGTTTTGCCCGTTCGCTGAAGGATATTCCGCAAAATCAATACCCGGCAGGCAAGTTCAGTGGCGATCTCAAGCCGATTTATATTGCAGCAGACGCTTACAACTGGAGTTTGAGTGATAACTTGAACCGCCGTCTGGACAATGCAGACCAAGCGGTGGTCGATCCGGTCAGCCGGTTCAACAGCCCGGTTGTAACTGTTTCCGGCATCCCGTTTCAGGTGGCTGCCGGCAGCCAAAACAATCTGATCCGGCCGAAAAATACATTCAATACCGTTGCCGCCCGGGAAGTTACTGTATTGGGTCGCAAACAGCGCCGCAGCAGCTATCAGCCGCCCTCGCGCAACGATGCGATCACGGTCAAGGTCAATTTGAAGGGGTCGGAACTCTTCTTCCTCTTGAGTACCGATCTGCCGTCAGCGGCCAACCGTTATGCGTTGCCGGCGGCTCCGCGGGTGATAAATCATGCGGATGCGTTTAAGGTTAAACTCTATTACAGCGATGGCAGTTCAAGTACAGCCTTTCCGTTCCAACTCAAGATAAAAGGCTATCAAATCTCCGATTTCTCCGGTGCTTACATGGTACCGCTGGATCCGGAAAAAGTGTTGAGCAAAGTTGAGTTTGTCAACAAGATCCCGCGCCACGATATTGCGCTGGCGGCAGTTACGATCAACAGCTCTGCCCGGCGGCTCTATCCGCAGACTGTGCCGGAACTGAAAGCCGTTCCGATCCCGGCCGAAAAAACAGTCGAAATCACCGGTTGTAAAGTTGCTGCCAACGGTCAAACCGTGGTCATGGAAAACAGTTACTATAAACTGGAACTGGATTTCAGCAACGGTTTTGCCGTAAAATCGCTTTACAACAAACTTACCGGTGAAGATATTGAATTTGCCGCCGGTTCCGGTGTGCAGATATCTTTGAAAGATGCGGTCTTCAGCGGCAATGCCTTTAAGGTCAGCAATCTGAAAACCGGAGCAGACAGTGTCAGCTTTACGCTGGGCGGAATTCAAGCGATCCCCGCAGAATTTCAGTTGAGTATCAGCGGCAGCGAAAGTGCGCAGATCAAATTCAATGCATCGGTCATACCGCAGAGTAATAACGCGGCAATTGAACTTTGCTGGCCTTTTTTCAGCGAACTTAAAACCGGTGAATTATCCGATAACGGATTCTTCTATCCGCAATACCGCAACGTACTGACCACCAACGAATATTTCTGCATACAGCCCAATCATCGCGGCTTTACCATGCAGTTTTTTGATCTGTTCAACCAGACTACCGGCGGCGGACTGCTCTTTATGACCGATAACTCAACGCAAATGCCCACCTGGTATGCCGCCGGCAAAAACCAGCTTGGCATGACCGGCTACATTGCCAACCGGGTCGATGATCTGGGCGGCAAATCAGGCCAAACTCTGCAGTTGTGCGAACGCAGTATTACCGTTCACGGCGGCGGCTGGCAGCGCGGCATGGAGTATTACCGCAACTGGGTGAACAGCTGGTACAAGCCGGTCAATGCGCAGGATAAAACAAAATTCCTCAATGCGTTTTACATCCATGTAACAGCTTCCGCCCCCTGCGACGCGGGCTTGTGGCCGTTTTTGATCGACCAGAAGAGCAAAAAATACAACGTCAAGGCATATCTGGATGCCGTCAGCAAGCAGTTCAACCGCCGGCCGGATATTTTCCACTTTTACTGGTGGTCATACCGGCCCCAAGGGGCGCGCAACGGTGAATATGGCGATAAAGATTACCGCACGCTGATCGGCGGCCGAACCAAATTCCGCAAGCTGATCGGCGAACTGCAGGACGAAAATATGCTTGTGTCGCTTTACACCATTTGGGATCGCTACGACCGCGATACCGAGTTTTACAAACGTCATGGCGACAAATTTGTGCTGCAGCGGCCGGACGGCAGTCTGGATATGAACAACGAAACCATCTTTACCGGTGTCGGCGGCGAAACCCGCCGCGCTTACGCGGCCAAAGCGCTCAAACGTCTGGTCAACAATGTTGATAACGATGTTGTTTACATGGATGTATTCGGCACGCATTGGGATGAACGCTGTATCAATCTTCGCTGCGGCCACCGGATCCCCTCGTGGATCGCCGAAGATGACGGACTCTTTTTGCAGGAACTGCGCAAGAGTTTGCCCGATACAGCTATCTGGAGCGAGTACCCGGTAACGGACATCAACTCGCAATATATGGATGGTAATATCAATTATTCGGCTCTGCCGCTGAACGAACATATGGCCAAAGTATACAACCGCGATGATGCGGCTCCGCAGAGCGGCGCGGATATGCTGGTTCCGGATGCTTACCGCTTCTCGTTCCCGCGGCTTAAGCAGATCGTTTTCCAGGTCGGTCAGGAAGGTTTTATCGAAACCTGGGCGTATATGAAGTTCAACCTTTTCAACGGTTATGCGCTCTACGATACAACATTCTGGCTCTACTTTGAAGAAACCCGCTTGAATCTGGCAAAAACGCTGGATATTCAGCACGAATACAAGGATTGTTTCCTTTCCGAAAAACCGGAAATGCTCGTGCCGACTCTGGTCAACGGGGTTTATGCCAACTGCTTCCCCGGCAAAGACCGGACTTTGTGGACGCTTTTCAACGGCAATTTTGTTTCGATCGACCAACCGGTCATTGAGGTGGAACACTTCCCCGGCGCCCGGTATGTGGATGTATGGAACAACCGGTCGCTCCCGGTGGAAATCAAAGGCAGCAAGGCGGTAATCAAGCTCAAACTTGATCCGCACGAAGTTGGTTGCATACTGCAAACCCGTTAAAGCCGGATCAAACCGGCTTCCAGAATCAAGAGGCCGTTGCAAAAAATTTGCAACGGCCTCTGTTTTTATACCAAATGTATACTGACGGGAAGCGTTTTTTTTCAGCGGCCGGGGGCGATCAGGTCGTTTTCCAGCGCGTCGCAGGCTTTGCGGCGCTCCGCATCCAGCCAGATATCCAAATGCACGCAGGGTATGTCGGCAGCTTCGCACAAACCATTGTCGCGTACGCCGCCGCAGGGGCCGTTGGCCAACTCTTTGGGGCAGAGCTGCGGACAGTGGTATTGGGTCTGCGGCAGCCGGCAGTTTGCACAGCCGGGACAGCCGGTCAGCAGTTTTTTCAGCCAATGGCGCTCGGCAGCGGGCTGTTGATCGGCTTCCGGAAACAGAAAGCGGGTCAGCTTTTCCCGGCAGCGGCCGCCGAAACTCCTGACCGGCAAAGTAAATTCGGTCAGCTGGGGGGCGATGCGCTCTTCGGCGTTGGAATCAAGGAGCTTTTCAAACAAATAAAAATCTTTTTCGCCGGGGGCCATGTCGGAACGCGCCATGTAATACTTGTATTCTTCGGCCCACTGGTTCAGATTGCTGAACTCTTTCAGCGCCCGGTCGATGCGGTCCATGGTTATTTGCATCTTGTTGACTGAATCTGCTCCGGCGATCTGTATGCCGCTGTAGCCCAGCAGTTTGCATCCGACCGCCTGCAATTCGAGCCGGCGGTATTGCGCCGCTTCGAACTGGCTGGAGGAAAATCTCAACTCTTTATCCAGTATCTGCAGAAAATCACCGGAGATATTGATCCCCGGCATGGCGTTGGCTGTGATCTTATCCACCTTGTCCGGCGTCAGCAGCATCAGGCGTGCGATCAGCGGCTGATGAAATCCGCGCCACGAAAGATAAGTGCGCAGATTATCCAGCTGGGCAATATCAAATCCCGCCTGGGTAACGGCAAATTCACTGCCGGTGTTGAATTTTTTTATCAGTTTGAATATACTGCTGTAAAGGCCGGGCGCTGAATAGAGATTGGCATTGATGGTACTGCCGGGATAAAAGAGCTGTTTGTCGGGCTGTTCACGGAGCATTTGCAGCGTGTGGACGCTTTCGGTAAAATCAATTTTGCGCAGCGCCCGGGCATCTTCGTTGGGCATGGATGTGCCGGAAACTGCCACCAGATTGGCCAGATTCAAACTCCGGGCCGCCGCCAGTTTGCTGCGCATCGCGGAGTGGTCGGCATGGCGGCCGCTGATATAAAAAATATGTGAATTGCGGTTTTTTTCGGGCAGCAAAGCAGCGTATTCCAGTGCCGAGCGGTGTTTATCCGACCAGCTGCGGTCGGTCAGCGCCAGCGCACAGGGCAGTTTGGTACAGGATAACGCGGTTTTTTCCAACTGCGCAAGGCGGGCGGCGGCCTCGTCGTCGGGCAGCTCATAGCCCGGCGCTGTAACTTCAAACAGCACCGTAAACACTCCATTTTCCAGACAGCGCCGGAAGCGGTTGCCGGAAGGAGTGCTGAAATTCATTTCAAGTTGTATGTCCGCTTGCCGGGCATCCATATTGCACACCATTTCATCAGTTTATTTTTTGATAATTTAGCACAAAACCTTTTCGATTCAACTGCAATAAAGATTCTTTTGAAAAAAAATTCCACTTTTCCGTAAGTTGCGGCTTTAAAATCGCAAATGTAAGGTTATATTACCTCATCGACCGCTGCGGGGGGAGGCTCGTGCAGCAATCTGTTATCGGGAAAGAAAATAATTTATGGCAGTTCGTAAAAGTCAAACCAAAACCAGTTCTTCGACCAAAAGCGCACAAGTTCAGGAACGGCGCAAATTCAAACGCGGCAGCATCTTGCTGGCGGCGTTGATCGCGCTGTTGATAATGCTTTTACTCGGACTGTGGTGGCTCAAGGGCCGGATGCTGGATAAAAATCCCCGCCTGACTCTGCAAGTGGTCAAGATCGACAGTACCGGTTATTGGGGGCAGGGCGGCAATAAAGAAAATCTGGTGAGCGAATTGGATCTCAAGGTGGGTTCCGACAATATGATGGCGCTGGATATGAACGGACTGCGCAAAAAAATCCTTGCCATACCCAATGTGGCCGATGCACAGGTGATCTGGATGCTGCCGGATACACTGCATATAAAGATCGACGAACGGGTCCCGAAAGCGTTTCTGGCCGGCGGAGAACTGGTTGTTGACTCTAATGCGCTGGTCATGAACTCCCGCGAATGTCTGGGTGTACACGAAAAACTGCCGGTCATAACCGTATTGGGCGGCAGCGGCAATGAGTATCAGCCCGGCAGCACCGCAACGGACACGCTGGAAGCCCTGGCCTTATTGAATGCCATGCAGGAAAACGGCAGTTTTGAGGCGGTGAATATTTCTGTATTGCGCAATAAAAATATCCTTTCCGGCACATTCCGTTATCACGGCAACGGCGCTGAAGCCGAAGAGTTTGTGGTCAAACTGCCGCTGCTGGATTGCAATTACCCCGCAATGTTGGAAAAACTGCGTCTGACCGCGGATTATCTGCTCAAAGAAGAGCCTTCCAAACGGGTGATCGACTTGACTGTTGATCAGCAGATCGTTATCAAATAAACGCGGAACTTCAATAGAACTTTATTCCGCCATGCGGGAATTCTTTTTTCAGAACTTCTGCCAGTGTGGCTTTGGCCAGCGCGTCATACAATGCGTTGCCGATCGCCAGCTGCAGTTTTTCGTCCAAGGGCAGATAAAAGTGCTGCAAAGCGTCGGCTTTGAGCAAGTAAAGACAGCGTTCGCTTCTTATGATTTCGTAGCCCGGCGCCGCCGGAGTCCGCCGGCGGGAATTTTTCTGCAGATCTTCCAGTAAATCAGCTATGTTGACCGGCAACGCAAACTCTTTGCGTACCGCATCCGGCGCAGCACCTTGCCGGAGCGCAGCCAAAGCCTGTTCCAGACGGGCGGTATCTTGCGGTGCAAACACCCAGATAAAGTCGCTTTTAACCTCGGTGCGGCGGAAAATATTCATGTTCCGGTAATACCAGGCCTGAATATGCTCCTGACTTATCCGGCGTCGGGCAGCATAATTTTTCACATACCACCGGCGTACGGCGTCGTTCAGCTGATTTTCCAAACGCCGGGCTTGACGGAGCTGCCACTCTTCAGGAGAAATATCGTTATCGGATAATTGCTGAAGGAATTTTTTCCGGGCTTCCGGCGACATCAGCAACAGTGATTCCTGTAAGGTTTTTTGCGTGGATTCTGCGGATAGCTCAATGCCGGATCTGCTGCATACAACTATGGTGGCGGCAGCGGCAAAGTTATTCTGGATCAGCGCTCTGGCCCGCTCCGGATCGGACTCGCCCCCCGCCAGCAAAATTGCTTCGGCGCGGCTGAAATCTCTGTTGCCGAGGCGAAACGCCGGATCGGGCAGTTCCGCTCCCGGCAGTAAAATCGCGGTCAGCAGCAGCCACCCGGAAAACAGCTTGCAGAATATTTTCATGGCTTCTGCGGAATTTGCGGCCCGACAAAAACATTCGGATCCGGCTGAATAAGTTTGGGCACATTCTGCTGCGGCTTGTCGGTCGCAGTTCCAGCCTGGGCTTCAGCCTTGGCTTTAGCTTTGGCTTTAGCTTTGGCTTCAGCTTCGGCTTTGGCTTTAGCTTCGGCGGCAGCTTTGGCTTGGGCTTCAGCAGCAGCCCTGGCTTCAGCTTCGGCGCGGGCTTTGGCTTCGGCCTCGGCCTTGGCTTTAGCTTCGGCAGCGGCTCTGGCTCGGGCTTCGGCTTCGGCTTTAGCTTTAGCTTCGGCAGCGATCATATTTTTGAGGTCTTGCTGCCGTTTGGCAATATCTTTCTGCAGGGCAACTGCCTGCGGATACTGCCCGGATATATCCATAAGCCGGATCGTTTCCAGCGCCTTGCGCAGTTCCGGAATGGTTTTTGCGTTGGCCAGCGTTCCGGCCGCATCGCGCAGTTCGGTCAGGGCCGTGATCTCTTCTTCCATATCCAAAAACTGCCGGATGGCCGGATGCTTTTTGCGCGCCTCGCGGAGAAGCTGCAGGGCTTTGTCCAAATCGCCGTCATCCACCGCCTGCTGAATTTGTACTGTGTGCATGTTGGCTGTTACCCGGATCTGCATTTCCAGCAGGTCAACATCATCCGGATCGCTGGCCAGGAGTTTGTCAATGATCGCCAGCGCTTCTTCGTAACGCTTGTCCTGCAAGGCATCGTAAAGCCGTGTGGTCAGTTCTGCCCGGGCCGTGGGTGGATCGGCAACGCGCTTTTTCTCGCAGCCGGTAATCAAAAATGCCGCCAGCAGCAGCATCGGCAAAAGTCGGTATAACATAAATCAACAGATCCTTTCTTTAAAACAATATATATACTTTACTGGTAAAATATTAAACTTGCAATCTTCAAACGGCAAAAATTGCAGTTTTTTTGCCGCTTTTATTTGCAAAAAGTGCTTGTTGGAGCTATTTTAAACACTCTGAAGTTGCAGTCAGGCCCCATATTGAAGAAAAAATGGGCTTGACACCTGATTGCTGGAAGTAAAAAATAATTCAGTGCAAGTATGGAATTTTGCGGCGCAAGTCATGCTGCAAGCTGCGCTGGAGCTTCCGACTTCTTAACGGTATGAAAGGGATATAATTATGTCTACCGCAAGTCAAGCCAAGCACAAGTTCTGCCGCCGCGTCGGTCAGTGCCTGTGGGGCGACCCCAAATGTCCGAGCGTCAAACGTCCTTATCCGGCCGGTCCTCACGGCAAAGGCCGTCGTGCCAAGCTTTCCACCTACGGCAGCTTGCTGTTGGAAAAGCAGAAACTCCGCAACCACTACGCGATCAGCGAAAAACAGCTGCAGATCGCTTATGCCAAAGCTAAAGCCGGTTTGGGGCAGACCCACGAACGTCTGTTCCGTTCGCTGGAACAGCGTCTGGATGCGCTGGTCTATCGCGCCGGTTTTGCCCCCACGATCTTTGCTGCCAAGCAGATCGTCAACCACGGCCACATTCTGGTCGACGGCAAACGCCTTGACCGTGCCAGCGCCATTGTGAAACCCGGTTCGGTCATCAGCATCAATGCTGAAAAGTCCCCCGCGATCGCCGAAATGGCCAAAAAAGGCAACTCCACCATCCCTCCCTATATGGAAGTGGATCTGGAAGCGCTGAAGGCCACTCTGGTGCGTGAACCGAATCTCGATGAGATCCCGGTCAACGTCCAGATCATGAGCGTGATCGAATACTACGCCCGGTAATCCACCGGAACGTATTCAAAAAAAGCGGCGGTTGTTCAACTGCCGCTTTTTTGTTTTGCAGAACGTTGATTTGATATGTTGAATGTGCTGAAAAAGTTTATAATCAGAGAATTTTCCAACTGGCATTATGCGGAATGGCTGTGGATGCTATTTTGTGTGGCGTCTACTGTCGTCATATCGCTCCATCTGGGCGATAACTGGTTGGGTACGGCCGCCGCAGTTACCGGAGTATTATACAGTTTGTGGGCCGGCAAAGGGAAACTCTCGTGCTACTTTTTCGGTATATTCAACAGCATTGCCTACGGGTGGCTCTCGTATCGGGCCACGCTTTACGGCGAAGTGGCGCTGAACTGGGGCTGGTATCTGCCGATGATGTTTGCCGGACTTTTTTTCTGGAAAAGAAATCTGAAAAAAGAAGTGCAGGAAATCGTCAAACGCGCTTTGAGCTGGCGCGGTCGTTTGCTTACTGCGCTGATCGCTGCCGCCGGCACGGCTGCTGCGGCACTCGTGCTGCATAAAATGGGCGATCAGGCCCCGGTACTGGATGCTTTTACTACGGTTTTATCGGTGATTGCCATGGCGCTGACGGTCAAGCGCTGTATGGAGCAGTGGATGCTGTGGACGCTGGTGAATCTGGCCAGTATATATATGTGGTACAGAGTCTACCAAACCGGTTCCGGCTCGGTGGCAGTATTGATGATGTGGGTGTTGAACTTGCTTAACGGGATCTTATTTTATTATTTGTGGCAGAAAGAGATCAAAAAATGTCCGACGGAAAATTGACAGTTATTCTGGCCGACGGTGCTTTCCCCGCCGGGCGTGAAGCATTGGATCTGCTTGAAAATGCGGCGCGGATCATCTGCTGCGACGGCGCCGCCCGCAGTCTGGTGGCATACGGCAGAGACCCGGATAAAATCATCGGCGATCTGGACAGTTTGAGCGATGAATTCAAAAAACGCTTTGCCGACCGCATCGAACACGTCAGCGAACAGGAAAGCAACGATTTGAGCAAAGCCTTCAATTACTGCTGCCGTATGAATTATAAAAATATCGTTATTCTGGGCGCCACCGGCAAGCGCGAAGATCATACTCTGGGGAATCTCTCGCTGTTGAGTATTTATGCCGGAAAAGTCCCCTCCATCCGGATCGTTACCGACTACGGCTGCTTTACCGTGGCTAAAAAATCCGGCCGCTTTGAATCGTTTGCCGGTATGCAAATATCCATAATTCCGCTGGCCGGTCCGCTGGAAGTAAGTTCACGGAATTTGAAGTATCCGATGCAGAAATTACTGCTCAAACACTGGTATCAGGCGACCTTGAATGAAGCGCTGGGCGACTCGTTTGAGTTGGACTTCCCCGCGGGCGGAGAACTGCTGATCTACCGCACATTCAAAGGTAAGTAACAGCTTGAAAACAGGGATTTTGGCGAAAAAACCATTGAATATTTGTTTTTTATCCGGAGTGATGCTATATTATGATACCTGTAATTTTATTTGCAGTTTTTGATCCGGTTGTAAATAACCTTTAGTTAGTTCAAAATATCCTTAAACAAAAATGGGAGTGAAACTGTGAGCTACACTGTACTCGTGTTTGTCAAACAGGTTCCGGATACCCAGAACATCACCGGCGATGCAATGAAGGCTGACGGTACCGTCAACCGCGCTGCTCTGCCCGCGATCTTCAATCCGGAAGACCTCAATGCGCTGGAAATGGCGCTGGAACTCAAAGACCGTTACGGCGTCAAAGTCGTGGTCGCCACCATGGGTCTGCCCGCTGCGGCCGAAGTGCTGCGTCAGGCGATGTACCGCGGCGCGGACGAAGGCATTCTGCTGACCGACCGCGCGTTCGCCGGTGCCGACACGCTGGCCACCAGCTTTGCGTTGAGCTGCGCTGCGCGCAAGGTCAAATTCGACCTGATCCTCTGCGGTCGTCAGGCTATCGACGGTGATACCGCGCAGGTTGGTCCGCAGGTTGCTGAAAAACTGCACCTGCCCCAGATCGCCTATGCCGAAGAAGTCATCAGCCTGGGTGACGGCAAAGTCGTGGCCCGTCGCGCGATCGAAGGCGGTTACGAAGTGCTGGAAAGCCCGCTGCCGACCGTGATGACCGTGATTGATGCGAATATTCCCCGTCCGATGGCGGCCAAGCGCATCATGCAGTACAAACGCGCCCGCATCAAGAGCGAAATCGCCAAAGATTGCGCCGATGCCGCCGCTGTTGACGCCAAGATGGCCGAACTGGCCGCCAAGGGTCTGCTGATCACCGAATGGACTGCTGCGGATGTTGATGCGGATGTGAATTGCATCGGCAAAAACGGTTCTCCGACCAAAGTCAAGGCGATCGCCAGCGTGGTGCTGACCGCCAGTGAAGCCAAAAAGGTGGAAGCCACCGAAGCCGGCGTCACTGAACTTATTCACGAACTTATTTCCGATCATACTCTGGGATAAAAAATCATGGCTGAAAAAATGGGTAACGTTTGGGTTTTCATCGAACACGAAGCCGGTAAGATCGCTGACGTGAGTCTGGAACTGGTTTCCAAGGCGCGCGAACTGGCCGACCAGCTTGGCCTCAAGGTCGAAGCTCTGCTGCTGGGCGATGAAAATGTGGAAAAATTTGTGCCGACGCTCTACAGCTACGGCTGCGATACTGTATTCATGGCTTGCGACAAGCGCCTGGAACCCTTTACGGTTCTGCCGTTTGCCAAGATCATCATGCAGCTGATTCTGGAACACAAGCCGAACATTCTGATGTTTGGTGCGACCATGAAGGGCCGCGAACTGGCTCCGCGCGTTGCGAGCGAAAAGCGCTGCGGTCTGACTGCTGACTGCACCGAATTGAAGATCGACGATTTTGAAGACGCCGTGAGCAAAGTCAGCTACAAGAACAAGCTCATGCAGATCCGTCCGGCTTTCGGCGGCAACATCATTGCTACCATCGTCAACACCTGGGATGACCCGCAGATGGTTACGGTGCGCGAAGGCGTCATGAAGATGGGCGCTGCTGATCCGACCCGCAAGGGCGAAGTGGTCAAAGTTCCGGTGGAACTTTCTGATGTCGATACTGTGGTCAAAGTTCTGGAACGCGTCCGTCAGGACAAGGAAGTTGACCTCAAGGGTGCGCAGATCATCGTGGCCGGCGGCTACGGTGTAGGCAGCAAAGAAAACTTCAAGCTGATCCGTGATCTGGCGGAAGCTCTCGGCGGTGAAGTCGGTGCTTCGCGTGCGGCGGTCGACGCCGGCTGGATCGATCACGATCATCAGGTCGGTCAGACCGGTGTAACGGTGCGTCCGCGCCTCTACATTGCTTGCGGTATCTCCGGTTCGGTGCAGCACACCGCGGGGATGAAAGAATCCAAAAAGATCATTGCGATCAACACCGATCCGAATGCGCCGATCTTCTCGGTTGCGCATTACTCGATCGTCGGCGACCTCAACGTGGTCATTCCGCAGATGATCAAAGCCTTCAAAGCCAAGGCGTAATGGAAAGGACTTCTGATCATGGCGAACTTTTTCTCTGATAACCGCGACCTTGAGTTCACGCTGAACAATCTTGATTTGCTCGAAGCTGTGGCTCTGCGCGAAAATAACTACAAATTTGCTGAAGAATTTGAAACCGCTCCGGTGGATTATGCTGACGCGCTGGATAACTTCAACCGCGTTTTGAGCGTGGTTGGCGAAATCTGCGGCGACAACATCGAGCCCCGCAGCCGCACCGTGGACCGCGAAGGTCCGCACTTTGCCGACGGCGTGGTAACCTATCACCCGCTGACCCAGGCGAACCTGGAAGATCTGCGCAAGGCGGACGTTTCGGGCGTGATGCTCGAACACCGTTTCGGCGGTTTGAACTTCCCGGTGTCGGTTTACACGATGATGACCGAAATGGTCAGCCGTGCCGATGCGAGCTTGCAGAACCTCTTCGGTCTGCAGGATATTGCCGAAACCATTGCGGAATTCGGCAGCGAAGAACAAAAGCAGCAGTATCTGCCGCTCTTTGCCCAGGGCAAAGTCGATGGCTCCATGGACTTGACCGAACCGGATTACGGTTCTGACCTGCAGGCGGTCAAACTCCGCGCCTGGCAGGACGAAAACGGCCAGTGGTACCTCAATGGTATGAAACGCTTCATCACCAACGGCTGCGCCCAGGTTCACCTGGTGCTGGCCCGTTCGGAAGAAGGCACCAGCGATGGCCGCGGTCTTTCGATGTTCATTTGCGAAGCCTGCCCGCAGCTGGTGGTGCGCCGCATCGAAGATAAAATGGGTATCCACGGCGTTGCCACTTGCGAATTGCAGTACAACGACGTGCCGGCCCAGCTCTGCGGCAAACGCCGTCTGGGTCTGATCCGTTACGTTATGAGCCTGATGAACGGCGCCCGCGTGGCGATCAGTGCGCAGGCGGTCGGTATTGCCGAAGCGGCCTACCGCGCTGCCCGTCAGTACGCTGCCGAACGCGAACAGTTCAAGAAGAGCATCGACAAATTCCCGGCGATCTACGATATGCTGGCCGGCATGAAGGCCAAACTGACCGCTGCGCGTACTCTGCTGTACGAAACCACCCGCGCGGTGGATTTGCGCACGGTCTACACGCATCTGGCTGAAGGCGCCGATGCCACGCCGGAAATCAAAGATATGGCCAAATACTACAACAAGCTGGCTGCGATCCTGACTCCGATGTGCAAAGCTCTGGCGACCGAAAGTGCCAACCAGATCGCTTACGACACCATTCAGATCCACGGCGGTACCGGTTTTATGCGCGACTTCAATGCGGAACGTTTCTACCGCGATGCGCGTATCACCAACATCTACGAAGGTACCACCCAGCTGCAGGTGGTGGCGGCGATCGGCGGCGTGATGCAGCGCGATGCCGACAAGCGTTTGAACGAAATGTTTGCGCTGAACTTTGAAGGTGAATCTGCCAAGCTGGCTGAAATCCTCAAGGGTCTGTACGCCAAACAGCTCGAAGCTGTGAAGTTTGTGGCCGACCGCAAAGATGTGGCCTACCACGATCTGCACGCCCGCGACCTGGTGGAAATGGAAACCTATGTGTTCGTTGGTATGCTGATGCTGCGCGATGCGCAGAAGTGCGAAGACCGCTTTGTGCTGGCCCAGCGCTACATCCTCGATGCGCAGGCTGAATTTGCCAAACGTTACGCCAAGGTCATGTCCGGCGACCAGACGGTGATCGAAAATCACCGCGATGTGATCGACTACTGATAAACATTTTTATCGGTAAAACGGTCATAAATAACCCGCCCGGGGTGATAAAATTGCACCGGGCGGAGTTTTAGATTTAAATATCCGGTTCTAACCGGTAAAACCAGAGAGAGTGCATAAGATGAACAACGCATATTTGGATATGGCCAAAAAGGTGATCACCGATCCGCAGATCTTGTCGGTTGTTTCGGCCAAACGCGCCCGTCAGCTGGCGCTGGGCGCGCGTCCGATGGTCAAATGCGATTCGGAAAATCATCTGGATGTGGCGCTGCTCGAAATCGGTCAGGGCTTGATCGGCTACGAGTTCGGCAATCCTGAAGCAGAAGCAGTTGTGGAAGAAAATGCAGTCGAAGCTGAAGAAACTGCTCCGGCTGATGCTGAATAAACATCCGGTGCTATAAATTCAGAGGTATACCAATGGAAAAACCGCTGGTCGGAATAGTAATGGGCAGCAAGAGCGACCTTCCTTTGCTGGAAGGTGCGTTCAAGGTGCTGGATGAATTTAATGTACCCTACACGGCGCGGGTGATGAGTGCGCACCGCACTCCGGGCAAGGCAATGGAATTTGCGGCCAACGCGCAAGCCAACGGGCTGAAAGTGATCATTTGTGCGGCCGGGATGGCGGCACATTTGGCCGGGGTGATGGCGGCCCACACGGTGCTGCCGGTGTTGGGTATTCCGGTGGCGAGCGAACCGTTCAACGGACTGGATGCATTGCTGGCGACCGTGCAAATGCCTCCGGGGATCCCGGTGGGGACGGTAACGACGGGCAAAGCCGGGGCTAAAAACGCGGCTTTGCTGGCGGTGTCGATTCTGGCACTGTCGGATGCGGCTTTGCAGCAGAAACTGCAAGATTTCCGCAAAGCGCAAACAGCGCAAGTGGAAGCTGCGGATGCTGAATTGCAGGCATCATTGGCAAAATAAGTAAGAATTTTGCCGGAAAAGCCATTTAATGATTTGCAAAATTCATAAAATGGTTGTATAATATATAAAGCGCTATTTAAGGGCTGTGCAAGCCCGGTGTTTTATATAGCGGAGAGGTGGCTGAGTGGCCGAAAGCAACGGTTTGCTAAACCGTCGTACGGGTAACCGTACCGGGGGTTCGAATCCCCCCCTCTCCGCCATTTTTTTTGCCAAAAAATGGCGAACGAAGACGTAAGTCTTCTCTTCACGCTTTTGTGTCAACAAAAGCTCTTCACTCAAAACCGAAGGTTTTCTTCACATCTTCACCAAGCCGCAGAGAAGACTTACTTGTGAAGTCGTTTCATTCCGCTATCGCTCCATTTCACTTGTGAAGAGGTCAGCTTACGCTGCCCGTGAAGTTTTCTCGCTATTGCGAGTAAGGATGGTGTAGTTTTTTTACTGCGCTTCGCTTACACGGCGGCATTGCCATTTTTTTTGTCAAAAAAATGGCGAACGAAGACGTTCGTCTACGCCCTTACGGGCTACGCCGCGACAAGCAAGTCTTCACTTCACTGTGCCGTCAGGCACAACTTCACTCAAAAAGGCGCATCCTTTTCTTCCTTGCCACGGCGTAATCTGCAGCACAGATGAAGACGGGACTTCTTCACCAAATTCCAGAAGCCTTGCTTGCTTGTCCACCGTAGCCTTGTGCGAAGGTGGATGAAGTCGCTCCCTTTGGTCGCTTGTGAAGACGTTTCGCTTACGCTCCACTTGCTTGTCACGGCGTAATCTGCGGAGCAGATGAAGACGGATGAAGTTTTCTCGCTTCCTCCTTCGCCAAGGCTGCGGAGGACAGGTTATTTTATAAAAATCCTTTGCTTATTTATATTTAACTCATTTATAACAAGTATATTACGTTATTGTTTCATTTCGTTGTTTGTTTTTATACAGCAC
>SUWA01000014.1 GCA_015061695.1 Lentisphaerota bacterium | reverse complement strand
TGAACTTTACTAATTCGATTGTTGATGGTGCCGGCAAGGTTGCGATCAACCCGACCAAGGCAGGTTACGATGCTGCCAATGCTCCGGAAGTTGAAATGAACTTCAAAGACAGCGTGGTCAAAATCAACAACTATTTTACCAACAATCATGCTAAAGGCACTGTTTCTATCGACAACACCGACTTTACGGCAACTGCGTTCGGCAACGTTGGTGAATTCACGGCTGCCAACGGCTCAAAGGTCAATTTCTCGCTGGTCAATAACGGTCTTAACGACTGGGCGGGCAAAGGCAGTTTGAACGCCGGTTCGATCACGGTCGATGCTTCTGAATTGACCATTGTCAACAAGACCGCAACTCTTGAGTTCTACAATGTGGGCAGTATTACTTTGAGCAATGGCGCAACTTTCACCCTTGACCAGTTGGTCAACGCTCAAGCCAATGATCTTACCGGCAGCGGCAATATCAATACCACCTTTGCGGATATGGCAGGTACGGTAACGATCGACGGCAGCAGCTTGCTGACCGTTACCGGCAAATTCGTCAATAACAATACGATAACTGTTGACGGCACCAACTTTACCGGCGGCTTCAAGAAAGTAATCGACCTTTCCGGAACTGAATCGCTGGAAGGCAAAATTGCTGTTGAAAACCTCGGTGAAGGCGTCCGCGTTATCTACGGTGCTGATGGCGACGTGCTGTTGACTGATATGGGGACTGATAAACTTTATGCTGATGCCTCTTTCACGGCGGAATTCGGTACTGACCTCGGCGGCGGCAAGGTTGCCGGTGTCAATGCGTTTGCCACGTTGACCGAAGCGGTCAAAGCACAGACTGCTGATACTACGGAAATCGAAGTTTCCAGCGATATAAGCGAAGTACTTTCCGGCAACACCTACTCCGGCAATATCGTGGCCGCTGAAGGCAAGGAAGTTGCCATTACCGACAGCGCCAACAACAATTATGCCAATGTCAGCGGTTTGACTCTGGGCAAGGGCGTTACGCTGGATTCCAAATACTTCTTCTTGTACGGCGAGAATACTTTCAACGGCAATGTGAAGTCTTCCACTACTTTCTACAGTTCCGGTAAACTTACACTTAATGGCAATGCCGAAGTCTATACCACCATGAGCCGCAACTATGGTGCTCTTGAAGATGGTATCTACATTGTCGGTACTGCCGCTGCCGGTGAAGGCAAAAATGCTGCCGTGCAGTACAAGAGTATCAACTATCTGGGGCACTACTCCGGTACGTTCAGCGTCAAGGATACCGCCGCCGAGTTCGGTTACATTCTGCTCAATGGCAGCAATGACGGCGATATTAAGGCGCAGCTGGTGCTGGACAATGCCAAAGTTTCCACGATCGGCGGCCCCAACGGCCAACCCGGTCAGGTGCAGATGAATGATGATGCTGCGATCATTGCCACCAACGATTCGGTGATCGACTTCCGCGGTCCGAAAGATTTCGGTTATCTCTCCATGACTGCTGCCAACTCGATCAGTCTGACCGATTCGGAAATGTATCTGGGTAAAGAAGATCAGGGTACCAATACTCTGGCCGGCAAGATCACGCTTGTGAACTCCACGCTTAACAGCTTGGGCAAACTCAACAGTACGGCGGCGATCACCCTCGATGCCACCAGCTCGATCACGGCTACGGCCATTACCGGCGGCACGATCACCATTGATGCCAAGGGCTATACCGGCGATACGGTCAAGGTCATTGATTTGAATCAGAGTGGTAAACTTACCGGAGTAACGCTCAAAAACAGCGGCAACAACTACTATCTTACCTACGGTGATGATGGGGACGTAACGCTGACCAAAGCTCCGGAATTTGTCTATGTATCCAGCGATTACAACAGCTCCACCGAGGGCTGGGGCGTGACCAAGTTCGGCAATTACGATTCGGCGGTGAACTTTATCAAGAACAATGCCAGAAAGGCAACCATGGTCATCGAAAAGACCATCACGCTTTCCGGCAACTGTTTTGCGGATAGTAAAGAATCTCTGGGAGTAGATCTGACCAATACTGTGATCGTCAAAGATGGTGCTGTTATGGGTAACGCCCAGAGCAAGTGGGATATGACCTATGCTGTTACCATCGAAGGCGGCGGTATTCTGCAGAGCGCCCGTCCTGCCTCTGCAGGTATTGGCAACACCCATATCAAGAATAAGCTGACTATCGGAGACGGTTCGGATAAGCAGGCCAAAGTGCTGTTCATCAAAGGTAAGAACGGTGTCACTTATCAGACCATGAGCATTGCGTTGTTGAGTGCATTGAACCGTTCGCTCACTGCCGATAACGCCTTGATCGAAGTCGGTGATTTGGGTATCAATGGAACATCCAGCTTTACGGATACCACGCTGACCATCGAAGGTATTCTGGCGATCAAAGGTACTGCACTGTACAAGACGACCATGACCGATACCACGGTAACGATCAAGGGTCATAACCTGATGAACGAAAATACCTACTACAGCACCGTTGGTACGATTCTGGCGACTTTGACGATGGATAACACCAGCATCGAAGTCGATGACAAAGTTGATACCACTGTTGCCGAAAAGGTGTGGCTGGGTTACACCGGCAATACCGCCCGAACTTTGACCATGACCAACGGTTCCAGTATTACCGTTGAAGAAGGTGCGGAAGTCGAAGTCGGCAACAAGGTCGTGATGAGCGATTCTTCGATCACGGCCGGCAGCATCAATGCCGGAGCGACCAAGGCCGGCAACAGCAGTTTCTACTTCAATCAGTTGGAAAAAGGCAAAGTCTACTACGCCGTGCTGTACGATGCCGAAGGCAATGAGTTGGAAACGATCGTCAGAACCTCCACCAGCGGTTCGACTTTCTATCCCAAATTCAGTGTCCAGCCTGCCGGTGATTACACCGCCAAATGCTTCAAGGACGAAGCCAAAACTGAATTGCATCAGGAAAAAACCTATACCTTTGCCGCAGTCGGTACGATGGATCTGACCAATTCGGATCTCAATGTCGATCAGCTCAAGCTGGCCGGTAACAATGTGACTATGGATATAGCCTCCACGATCAGCTTCAACAGCATCGAAGGCGGTTATATCACGATCAGCGATATCGACAGCTACGCCGGCGGCAACTACAAGCTCTTTGATTACACCGGCGATGGCGCGATGACCGAAGATGGTTACAAAGCCATCCTGAACAATGCCTGGCACGAAGATTACAAGGTCATCAATAATGACTTGTATCTGACCGATCAGGAACTCGGTACGATCTACGTCAACAGTGCCTGGAACGGCAGCAAGGTCGGTGATACGGTCGGTGCCGGTTATGTCTACGGCTTCAACGCCGCCAGTACGCTGAAAGAAATCGGCAGCATGATCGCCACCGACGGCAGCGATACCACGATCAAATTTGAAAGCGATATCGAAGACGGCAGTGTGGTGTTCAATTACGGCGCCGGCGACATTACCTTTACTGCCGATACGGCCGTAACGGTCAAACAGAACGCGGTTGCGGATTGGGATTTTGTAGTCGGCGATGTGAACAGCACCATCACCATCGGTGAAAATGTTACCTTCCAGATCAACGAAAATGCCAGCGGACTCTATGTCTACTACGGCGCCGGACTCAAGATCGAAGGTACCGTTACCGGCGGAGCCAACTGGGGCTGCGCTTACCTCGCTTTCGGCGATCACAGTGTGGAAGCCACCGGTACGCTCAGCACCGGCCGCGTACACATGGCGTGGTCTACGCTGACGGTCAACGGCGATGCGGCTTCTGACCGCACCGATGCGCATGTTGATACCAACTATCTGCTGGTTGAAGACGCTGTCTTTACAGCCAACAATGCGATCATCGAAGTCGGTGCGGTGCATGACAGCAACAATGGCGGTCTGCGTTACGATGCCTCTGAATTCAATATCAATGATTCTGAATTCACCGCCAACACCGTTACGCTCAAACATGCCGATACTGAATTCAATGTTACCGGCGCAAGCCAGTTGAACATCGGTACTTTGAGTGGCACGATCAATGTGATCGATGCCGATTTGACTGCTTCGGGCATCAACAAGGGTACGGTCAACTTCAAGGGCGAAAACACCTTTGCCGGTGATTTCAACGCCACCTTTGCCAATGTCGGCGATTGGAACAATCAGGAATACACCGGCAGCGTGGACTTCGGTACTGAATCCAACGTCAACGTCGGCGGTCAGATGATCATCGGTTATGACAGTACGGTTGCCGGTGCCAACAACGTAGTTTTTGGCGATACCACCGGCGCGGTTGTAACTGACAAGGTCTTCAAAGCTGCTGACGTGAGCGTCCGCCGCGACGGTACTCTTACCATCGCCAATACCAGCGGCGCAAATAATATCAGCACCATGAACGTTATGGGCAGCGTGATTGTCGATAACGCCAAACTTACCGGCGAAGTTCAGATCGGCGTTACCGACAATGGTATTATGACCGTCAGGAACAACGCGGAAGTCAAGTTGGGCGGCAGCTCCAACAGTGTGGTGGTGCTGGGCAAGAGCGCCAAAGGCACGCTGAATGTTGACAATGCCACGGTAACGGTAGTCCGCAGCGGCGCCGGCGCCAGCTACAAAGTTCCGGCCGATACCTTCGTCATCGGTTACAATGGCGGTATTGGCGAACCGAATGTCAGCAACAACGGTACGTTTGCCGCGGCCGATTTCAATGGCGACAAAGATGGCGGCAAGATGAACGTGCTGATCAATACCGGCAGCACGGTAAATGCTCTCAGTAATGGTACGGTCGATGTAGCCGGAACGCTGACTGATGCCGGTCTGGTATCGGTCAACGGCGGTACGGTCAAGGCCGATACTGTGGATCTGAAAGCGCTGCTGACGATCGACGGCCTGACTGCCGGCGATGCCCGCGAAATCACCGTGGCGCTGGTCAAAGAAGGCTCCAACGACGGTCTGACTGTAAGTGTCAGTGTGGCCAGCGGTGCCACCAGCGGAGCGATCTATCTGGATAACTTTGCTGACGGTACCTACAAGCTGACCGTTATCGACGGCAGCAACGTCTTTACCGACAGCGCGGTCATCAGCAACGGTACGGTCGTGGTCGATGGCGGCGCGCTGAACGTCGGCACCGCCAATATCAACAAAGGTAAGATCAGCATTTCCGGTTCCAGCGATATCAGCGGTACCTACCAGAACGGTCTGGTCAGTATTGCGGATAACACTGTGTTGACCAGCACCAACGGTGCGGTCTTTGACAACAGCTATACGCTCAAAAACATCACCTTCGGCAACGGCAGCTTTACCTTCAACGGTTTGTATGCTGACAATGCCAAGCTGACCAGCGGTGCTGATGTGGCGGTAACCGGTACGTTTGCCCTCTGGGATAACGACAGTGCTGTGATCGAATCCGGCGCAACGTTCACTGCCAACAGTATTTACTTCAACGGCGGCAGTATCGAAGTCAGCGGCAAGGTCAATACCTTCAATTCTGACGGCGGACTCATCCTCAACGGTGCCGGCGATACGATCACTGTTAATGCCGGCGGCGAAGTATCTGTGGCGTATGTCGATGCTTACAAAGCTTCTGCCGACAGCACCGTGGATGTGTACGGCAAGTTTACGAGCGCGCACAAGATCTCTGACGGTTCCGGTCAGTTCACCTGGAACATTTATGAAGGCGGTGCGCTCAACGCACTGAAATATGGTATTGTTATGAAAGATGAAGACTCTATGATCAACCTGCAGGGCGGTAATCTCTCCGTCAGCAAGTTGGACAGCAACGGCTCGATCAACATGGATACTGAATCCATGATCGCGTTTAACGAAATCACTAACGCCGGTAACATCACCATTGATATGGCTGATATCAACAGTGCCAGCGGCAACAAGCTCTTTGATTACACCGGCAGCAACACTGATGCCTGGGATCTGGATGCTTACAAATCGATCATCAGCAACTGGTCTGACGAAATGGATTCGTTCTTCTCCGTGGATGGCGGCGACCTGATCGTCCGCGCCAACGCGGTGGCGTATGTCAACGGTGAATATACCGATGCTGCCAACAACCAGTTTGCCACCCATGCCGAAGCGGTTGCCAACGGTGCCGGTCGCATTATCACCACCGGCGGATCGTTCAGCACTGCCACTGCGTTCGGCGGTATTGACGCTGTGATCAATGACGGCAAATTTGCCGGTACGGTTTCCGGCGGTGCCATCACCGAATGTGATTACAAGACATTCAAAAGCCTGGAAGGCGATACCAGCATGACAATCAATGGCGGTGAATTCGATAAGATGGTGGTGGGCGGCGATCGTGTGAACAAAGGATCGACCGAACGTACCGGCGATATTGAACTGAACATTACCGGCGGAACTTTCGATACCAACGTGGTCGGCGGTATGCTCTATGCCGAACAGTCGGTCAAGGGGCAGGCGCTGCTGCTCGGCGATATTGATATGACCATCACCGGCGGTGAATTCCACAAGTTCATCTACGGCGGCAGTATCACTGCCAAAGCCATGTACGCCAACCGTACTGCCATCGAAGGTGATATTTCGATCACCATTGATGCCAGCGGCAGCAACACCATGTCCTTCCTCGATACTGCCAACATCTATGCCGGTTCTTACCGTAACGGCGCGATCGACGGCAGTGTTCAGGTCACTTTCAGCGGTCTGGGCGAAAACATCACCTGGGGCGACCGCATCCAGGTCTGGGGCGGCTGCAGCGGCGACTACTACGATCTGGATACCGAAGAATTCTTCACCTCGATCGGCGGCAGCCGCACGTTCACCTTCGATGCGTTCAGCGGTGATTTCGGCGCCACCATCGGTGGTTTTGAAACTCTCGAAGTGGTCAATGATACCGATGTGAACATGCTCAAAGGTACGCTCTCTGCGGTTGAAAACTGGGTGTTTGAAGCCGACAGCAGCCTGAGCGGCAACTTCGTCAACGATTTTGCCGGTGACACGCTGAACATCGACCTCGGCGACTGGGACGGTGCTGATACCGTTCTGATGAGCGGTGCGGAAAGCATCTTCAACGGCATCGAATCGCTGGCCGGTGTGACCGTCGGTTCCGAAGCTCTGACCTTCGACGGCGTGAGCAAGTGGGCCAATGCCAGTTACGAGCTGGAATTCAAGACCGACGAAACTGACAGTAACAAGAAAGTGCTTGCTTTCAGCAAATTGGCGTAATAGTTAATGAAACAACTCAAACTTTCTCTGCAGCACGAACAAGCAATCGTGCTGCAGGGGAATTACGGCGGGTCAGCGGCGGATTTTTCCACGCTGGCTCGCTTGACGCATACAGAATTGCTTGATGATAACAGCATTGTGCCGCATGCGCTTTGCGAAGACCTCCATGCGGAACTGCCAACGCAGCTGCCGCAGATGTTTGCCAGCGGCACGGTGGATGCCTTTTATGACCCAGAGCGGCGTCAGTGCCGGATATTTGTCAAAACGCCCGAGCGGCTGCACCGGCACCGGCTGGCAGTATTTATCTGGCAAATGTCAGTAACCGGCGGCGCGGCCGCGGCGATCCAGCGCGGGAACAAGGCGCATCTGATGCATTGTTCCATGCTGGAAAAATCCGGCCGGGCACTTTTGCTGTGCGGCGAGAGCGGCATCGGCAAAAGTACCAGCGTCAGGCGTTATAAAGCCGCCGGCGGCGAAGCGGTGGCCGATGATATGATCATGCTGGAACACGCCCCGGACGGCAAACTTTATGCTTACCGATTGCCCACCTGGAGCGCGTGCCGCGAGGGGTTGAGCAATTTGGATTACCCCTTTTCGCCGCCGCTGGAAGTAAGCGGCATATTGGCCATCAGCCGGGGGCAGGAACGCGAATCGCTGGAAAGTATTTCTCCGGCAGAGTTTTACGCGCAGCTTTACCGGTGCAGTTTTTTTCATTATCTGTGGAACTGCGGCAATTTGCCCGCGGCCGAAAAAACGGTGTTGGCCGGTGTGCTGAAAGAGTCGGTGGATAAAATGACCGCCATGTTTCCGCCTCGGGCATTTATGGCACATTTACAAGGTAATATAGCCGAAACTTTGGGAGCAATTTTATGAAAATCAACCCTTTTGCTGTAATGCAGGAAGAAGTCGATCATACCGGGATCGTTTTCAATCCCGATAACAATAGAGTTATGACCCTCAACAAGAGCGGTGTAGTGCTGTGGAAAGCCTTTGAAAACAATTTATCCATTGCCGAAGCCGCCGCCTTGCTGGTGGAAAATTTTGACGGCATCACTTTGCCGGATGCGCAGCGCGATGCGGAAAAATTTGCCGCTGTGTTGTGCGAAAAAAATCTTTTGAGCATGGAGTGATATTGCCCGATGACATCTCCGGTCTATTACGGCAACAGTATGCGCAGTGTTTTTACTGCCGGGGAGCGTCTGCAGTTGGAAAATATTGACTTTGAGCAACTGCAGATCGGGGATGTTGTGGCGGTATTTTCGGCCGGGAAGCAATACGTTCACCGGGTCATCCAAATTGCAGACGGGCGGGCAGTGACCATGGGCGACAATAATTTTCAGCCCGACAAGCTGGTGCTGACCGCCGGCAGCGATTTTAAATTGGTAACCGGTGCGGCGGACGAAACCGGCGCGGTACGGCCGATCGCCGGCGGCGCGGCGGGGATGAAACTGTTTAAACAACACCAGAAACTTCAGCGCCGGCGCCGTTGGGCCGCTGACTGGTTCAAGCGGTTGGAAAAGCTCTTTTTCTGGCGGATAACGCTGCGCGAAAAGACATCGTTCGGTGAGGAAACATGTTATTACTACCGCAATCAAGCCATCGCCCGCCGGACGGGTTCCGGTGCAGTAGTTTACAACAGCTGGCGCAATCGGTTGCGGTTCCGCGTGCCGGAGGATGGTGGCAATGGACAATAAACTTGATCGCGGACTGCTGGAGTTTCTCAAAGCAGCGGTTTCCGGCAGCGCCGGGACGTATTATCAGCAGCTTGCCGCACCGGAACAGGCGTGCTTGCGGGAAAAACTCAAATCACAGAAACTCCTGCCGCTGTTTTACTATTTTCTGCACCCGATTCTGCCGGAAGATTTGAACAGTAAATTAAGTTTGATTTATCGCAAACGCTCGATAATAATGCTGCAAATGCAAGTGGCGTTCAAGGAGTTATGTCAACTTTTCGAGCAAAACCAAATCCGTTTTGCGCCGTTCAAAGGCATGGATCTGGCCTACCGCTGCTACCCGGCGCCGGCGCTGCGTTACTTGAGCGATTGGGATGTGCTTATCCACCCGGATGATTGCGTCCGCGCGTTGGAACTGCTGGCCGGAAACGGTTGGCAGCCGGAGCGTCCGGTGGATCTCAACACTATGCACCACCATTATTCGCAGCACTATAAAAACGGTATATGCCTGGAGCCGCATCGCACCTTTGCCCAGTTTGGCGGGGTGGATGCGTATGATTTGTGGAAATATATAACTCCGGTGGCTCCGGGGCGTTTTCAACATGTTTTGAGCGCGGAATTGAATTTGCTGCAATCAGCCTGCCATGCGGCCAGTTGGATGTATTCGCATCAGCCGGCGGTAAAATTATTGCTGGATGCCGCATTTCTGATGCAGAAAAACCCGGTCGATTGGGCTGAACTCAAGCAGATGGCCAGACAGTGGGATCTGCCGTACCCGGGCAATCTGTTGAGCGCCTATCCGGAATTCTGGACTCCGGAAACATTGCAAATCATGCAAGGCGATGCCGAAGCCGCCGCCGCGTTCCGGGAATTGGTGGAAAGCAACTTTGATATAGAAAATGTGGAAGCCGGTGAGTTTGATCTCCACGATGAGCGCGGAGGCGTTCTGCAAGGCGTCAAACATGGCTTTAAGCGTATGAGTGCAAGATCGTTGCGTCAAAAATACCATTTGCCTGAATCCGGTGCATACTGGCGCTTGAGCCGGTGTTTTATATGGGATTTGCTGGGTAAGGGCGGCCGCTTCATCAAATATATGTTTTGCCCGGATAAACAACTCAAAGCGCGGCGTAAACTTATCAAACAGGCGGAGGCGTTGAAAAATGACTGATAATCCCAGTGGCGCGTTGTTGAAATTGGTTTTGCATCGGGATTTCCGGCGCTTTTCGCTGACGGTTATCGCCGCCGAAGCCCTGGCGGTGATCTTCAGCAGTATCAGTCCATTGGTGCAGAAATATATGATCGACGCCACCAATGCCTCGCAAGGCTGGATCGTGGTGCGCGCGGCAGTGATATTGAGTATATTGCTGGCCGGACAGTTTGCACTGCGCAGTCTGGCCCGGGTGGTGCGGGGTGTTTTGAGCATCCGGTTGCGCAAAACGCTCAAGAGCCGGATTTTCCGGCATCTGCTGGCACTGCCGGAGGATTTTTTGCGCAGCCGCGGGGCCGGATACTTTTTCAACCGCATTCAGCACGATGCCGGCGAAATATGCGTGTTTGCTTCCGGCGGAGCGCTGGCGCTGCCGGGCGAGGGGATCAAACTGCTGGCGGCCATGGGCATGATCGTAGTGCTGGATTGGCGCTGCGCGGTGCTGCTGCTGCCGTTTCTGGTGCTTCAAGGTTTGATCTGTTACTTTTTCCGCAAACGGCAGTATGCACTTTCGCTGCAGCTGCAGGAGTGCGTGGCGTCGGAGCGGCATCTTATGCAGGAGTATCTGACCAACCATACTGCGCTGAAAACTCACGTTGCCGACCACAGTGCCGGCGACCGCATCGACAGCGGGCTGAAACGCTGGAGCAAACTTATGTTCAGCCGTCTGACTCACGAAAATATCTTTCTGGGATGTTTGCAGATCCCGGTCTGGCTGTGCGGCGGGATCATTCTGCTGGGCGGGCTTTATCTGGTGATCCACAACCGCAGCACTTTGGGCGAGGTGTGGGCGCTGCTGCTGTTGATGAATCTGGTTTTTGCTCCGTCGCGCACATTAGGCACATTGCTGGTTCAGCAGCAGGCCGCCGTGGCCGCCTGGAACCGGATGCAGGAGGTCTTTCAGCAGCATACCGAAGATCAGGAAGGCTGCGGCTCGGAAGAAAAACCGGTTGATCTGCGCGGCGATCTGATCATTGAAAATGTCGATTTTGCTTATCACGCTGACCGCCGGGTCATCAGCGGATTGGATCTGCGCGTGGCATACGGCAGCGGGGTATTTTTGTGCGGAGCCAACGGCAGCGGCAAAAGTACGCTCTTTTCGCTGCTGCTGCGCTTGTATGCGCCCCAGCGCGGAACGATCCGGATCAATAAGTGTAATATTGCGGATTATCCGTTGGGCAGTTACCGCTCGCGGATCGGCTATATCGGGCAGCATCCGGAATTCATCCGCGGTACTTTGCGGGAAAATCTGCTGCTGGGCAATACGTTCCGCAGCGATGAAGAAATCGGGGAAATCTTCCGGCAGCTCGACTGCATGGAGCTGTTGGAGCGTTTGCCGGAAAGATTGGATGCTCAAGTAGCTGAACGCGGCGAAAACTTTTCCGGCGGCGAGCGGCTGCGTCTGGCGCTGGTGCGCGAACTTCTGCGCGACAGCGATTGGCTGCTGTTCGACGAAGCTGCCGCCAATTTGGATATGGCCGGCCGTCAGACATTCTACAATCTGCTGCAAAAATTGCCCGGCAGCAAAAGCGTGATTGCGATCGTACACGATCTGCCGGAAAGATCCAACTGGCCGATACTGCAGTTGGAAACTCTGCAAAAGAAATGACTTTGGCAGTACATGCATCGTGGGTTTAGTTTGTAATATCTTGCCTGTTAAATTCTTGTATTAAGTTAGCTCATCAGATGAGTCGCTTTTGGGGCTGTTTAAGCGATTGAGGGGTTGAAAAAAAGAGCGGTTTGAGTTATACTAACAGTTATGGATAGAGAGTTTTCCAAATCATTCCGTTTGCAAACGACACTGATGACACAAATATTGCTGGGCGAATACCGCTGCGGCGATCATCTGCCATCGGCGGCGGAGCTTATGCGTGAGTTCAATACCAGTGCAGCCACCGTCAAACGGGTACTGGATGAGCTGGCGGCCAGTAAACTTATCCGGCGTCGGCGCGGCAGCAGCCCGGTGGTGCTGCCATTGGGCGAACGTTCCGGCGGAGGGCGCGGTTTGAAGGTGGTGGTCGTGCGTGATGTGGTTAAACAGGGGTTGTATTTCAATTACCGTTATGCTCCGTGGACCTGGACGTTACAGGAAATAACCTATAACCGGCTGATGCGCGAACATATTCCGGTCATCACCATCGGCAAGAGTGATTTGGAGAATATGAGCAGTTTGCTGCACTCGGCATCGGGCGTGATCTATATTTCGCCGCAGGTAGATCCGGCGGCAGTCGATTATCTGGAAAAAAATCAGCTGCCCTATGTGATCATAACCGGTTTTACTGCTGAAAAATTTGATAATATGGTTTGTTACAACTACCAAACGGCTACTGAACGCATGGCGGTATATTTGTTGAGCTGCGGCGTGAAAAAAGTAAATATAATAGCCAATCCGGCTGTTGACGGCCGGCTGGACGGTATGATAAATCTGTTGAAAAAGCATGGTTTTGATTCGGATAAAATCAGTCATACGATAGTGCCGGATGTGCTGGAGTGTGCGGAGCTGGAATCATTTTACCGGCCGCTGCCGGAAGATTGCAGACCGCTGGGCGTGGTTTGTTACAACGATTATCACGCTTACACAGTGGAAAAACAGTTTATTGCATCGGGGTACCGCAGCAAAAAAGATTATGTTATCTTAACGTTGGGCGAACTGCTGGAACCGCGTGAGAGCGGCTACTGTACGTTGGAAATCGAACAACTGGTTGAACAGGGGGTGGAGATGCTCTACCGGCGGATGAAAAAACTTCAGCGCGAACCGGTTTGCCAGGTCGAACCGGTTTTTGTGCTGGACAGAAAAAAATATAAAGGAAAAATGTTATGAAAAATTTTTTGAGCTGCCTGCTGTTATGCCTGACAACAGCAAGTGCAGTCTGCGCTGCTGAAGGAATTTTTGAGGTGAAAAATCCGACTCCCGGAGCTTTTCAAATCTATTACAATCAGGCACTGCTGATCGACTCGATCACCGCGCAGGTCAGCAATGGATCTGCCGGCGAAAATCGGCAATACTCTGTTCAGCAATTGCCTGACGGTACAACAGTCTACAATGTCTGGAGCGAAGTAAAAGATTACAATTTCCGGCTGGAGATCGCTTTGCACGCCGGAGGTAAACTTGTGGAAATAACTTTTATGACCGAAGTTGGAGCTTTTGCCTCCACGCTGGACAGCAATAAACTTGTTACCCTGACCATGCCTTACGAAAGATTTGCCAACGGCAGTTATTCCGGCTATGTGGGGCGTGCCACCGGCAAGACTTTCCGGAGCGGCAAGTTCAGCGAATTGAAAGAACGCACCATGATGTGCAACAGCGATTGGCGCTATCTGGCCATGGATGACGGGCAGGGCAATAAGCTGGTTTTTGACTTTAATCCCATCGGGCCGGGGGATTTTATCAGTATTTATCCCTTTGGCGCGCTCAAAGGCTTGTGGCATTGCCGGCGCGACAGCGATAAACTGCGCTTTTTCGGCGGCAGCCGTCTGTTGGAACACGGCGGTTTTACCGGAACCAAACTTTGCATCCGCGCCGGCGATATGAACAATTACAAACGCGATCACGCGCTGGAAAATTTTTTCTACGATCAAAGTTTTGCGCCGGAACGGCTTTACAGCTTTGGTGCTGAACTCAAGGGCGGGCAGTATACTGCCGCAGATGTGCAGAATTATTCTGCGCAATCGCAGTTCGGCTGGGTGAAAAACAGCACGCTGAAAAAAGAAAAAGGTCAATACCCCGGCGCTTATTACAGTTATGTAGCCGGTCAGGATGGCGTATTCAAAGTCAGCGGTCTGGCTCCGGGTGTTTATATTGTCAGTGTGGGTATCGGCAATATGCAAAACCGGAGCGCTGAATTCGATCTTTACTGCAACGGCGAGCTTATATCCGGCAAGATCACCCCCGGCAAACAGCAGGGTATGACACTGTGTAAAGCTGTTTGGATCGAAAATGGCAGTGCTGAATTTACGTTCAAGGGTAATTTTATGGTTTCCACGCTGGGCTTGCAGCGATTGATCAGCAGTGCCGAAGATTTCAGTTTCCGGCGCGGACCCTGGGTGAGCAACGGTTATGAGCCGGGGAATCTTTTCCGCAATATTGACTACGCCAGACCAGTCAGTTTCCCTTGCGATGTGCAAAAGTTTTTCCTGCCGGAACCCGGCAGAGAAAGCGCCAATGTGCGCAAAAATACGCCCGATAAGGTCCTGACGGTCAAGGCCGATGATCCCCAACTGCGCTGGCGCTACAGTGCCGTTATCGGCAACATGTTGAGCAACAGCTCCACGCTGGGCGAACTTGATGACCCGGAAGCACTGGGAAAATATTTTGAGCAGCAGCGTCAACGCCGTGCCAATACGCTGCTGTTGAGCGGGTTGCACAGCCGTCACACCTATTTCAACCACATTGAGCGCGGACAGCAGTCGATCATAAAGCTGGCGCAGGAAGCTCATAAACATGATATGAAACTCATTGACCACCACGATGTAACTTTGCTGTGGAATCTGGATGGCGGATTCCGTATTCTGGCAGAACGTTTGCCGGAGGTTACGCGCAATATACACAACCAGCTGCCGGGATATCAGCTCTGCATAATGAATCCGGATTTCCGGAAACGCTATACGGCGTATATTCTGGAACTGGTCAAAGGCGGTGTGGATGGGTTTATGCTGGACGAAGCACACTTTTTCCCGGACTGCTGCAGTTGCCAATATTGCCGTGAACAGTTCTACAAGGATACCAACTGGCACATACCGGTCAATGAACTGGATGCGTTTTTCGGCAAAAATCCGACTGAACTCAAGCTGATCTGGCAAAAGTGGCGCAAGCAGAAAGTCGGGGATTGGTGGGTCGAAATGCGTCAGGCGATCAACACGGTCAATCCTTCGGTCAGTCTGCTGGTTTACTCTACACATTACGGTTTCACCGACCGCTGGGCGCCGCTGCGGCTGGGCGCGGATCTGTTTGAAGATGCCCGCGGCGCTGACTTTATCGGTACGGAAATAATGAGCCGCAATATTCTGCGCAGCAGCCGCACGATCCCGGGGTATCGGCGGGCCAAAAATTTAATGCGCACCGCTTACGGTTATCCGATTTGGGGGTTGATCCAGCAGCAGCCCGACTGGGATGGCGCTTATTTCGGCTGGGCAATGGTGAATATGCATGGTCAGGCGGTGTGGGTATCGCACCCGTCCAAAGAGAGCGGCAGCAAGGCGTTTCTGGATTTTACGCAGGAAAATATGCGTTCCGATCTGGCGGTGCCCGAGAGTAAGATCGCGCTGCTTTTTTCCAGTCCCAGCCGGGATTTTGCGCCGGTGGGGGCGCTGCTGGGCGAGCTTTTCGGCACCGCGCAAACACTGGATATGATGCACATACCTTATTCTATCATCGGGCAGATGAGTTTGAAGCCGGAAGTTCTGTCGGCATACAAGGTGCTGATCGTCGGCGGATGCAGCTGTTTATCAGATACAGAAGTTGCTGCGGTCAAGGAGTTTGCCCGTAATGGCGGAACGGTTTTGATAACCGGCAACAGCGGTGTTTACGATGAAAACGGCCGTCAGCGGCAGGTGTGGGCCTTTGAAGATATATTCAAGCAAGCTCCGTCGGCAACCGCAGCTTCGGTCAGACGATTTGCCTTGCCGGGAATGGAACGCGTGAGCGTCAGCGCTCCGCTCCGGATCTTTCCGCTGGCCAAGCGGCGCGAACACCTTTTGAGTCAGGATTACGGCAAAGGCAAAGTCTATTACCTGAATATTCTGCTGGGGTCGGCGCTTTACGCGGCGGAAGGCACTCCGGGGCGGATGTGGACTTTTCAGCCCGATCCGGTGGTCGATCAAGTTTACCGGCAGCTGCTCAACAAATTGACTGCCAACGCGCAGTGCTGGCAAATCAAGGCGCCGGAAATGGTTTTAACCTCGCTTTACCGGCAGCAGGATCAAATGGTGGTGCATTTGCTCAACGCCACGGCTTGCAGCAATACACCCGGCAAGCCGATGCTGGCCGCTTTGCCCGATCCGGCATTTCCGGAGTTGGCAGAGGACATAACTTTTGAACTGCCCGGGCCGTGGCGGAGCGCTTACGCTGTAAGTCCGGATTTTGCGGGGCGGAAAGCTGCGGCAGTTGAATTCGATCGATCATGGAACGTCAGCAGAATAACCGTCAAAAAAGAGTTACTTAAAGTTTATACCATAATATTTGTTCAACCTTAAATCAAGGAGAAAAAAGATGAAAAAAACATTCACCCTCATCGAGCTTCTGGTCGTAATCGCCATTATTGCGATCCTTGCGGCTATGCTGCTGCCAGCCTTATCGGCCGCGCGCGAACGCGCCCGCAACGCCGATTGTATCAACCGGCTCAAACAGCAGGGCACGGCCATTTATATGTATGCCGGAGATAATAAGGATTATCTGATCTCCACCAATGTGTATGCCAATCAGCAGGCCGATAACGGTTTGTACAACCGTTATAACAGCGCAACAGCCAGATCGGGCCGTGTGGTGTTGTTTATGAACTCCTATTTCGGCGGTAACGAAGTACCCGCCAATGGTGATGAACTTTTGAGATTGCGCGAACGCTACTACAAGTGCCCTTCGGATTCCAGCTGTTTCAGCGCTGATAACGACAGTTACTGGCTGTGCTACTATGTGCCGGGCTGGGTGCCTTACAGCTACCGTTTCGGCAAGGCTGACTATGCACGGCACATGCTCAACGGCCAGTGCAACCCCGGCGGTATGATTTCGATCGACGCGGGTATCTACTCTGTGGACAAGACCAACGGCTATATCAACCACCCCAATCAGGCCAACGGTCTGGCGCTGGGCGGACATGTTTTGAGCCGTTCGACCAAATTGTCGATCACCCAGGCCAGTGTGGTTGCGGCTTTGCGCTGCGGCAGCGGCTACGGCAATCTGGATGACCGCAGCGAATAAAAATAAGGTTTGAGCATGAAAAAACATTTTACCTTGAGTGATTTGATCGCCATTGGTGCAACCTTGCTGGTGCTGGCAAGTGCGGCGCTGCCGCTGTTGGCGGCGGTCAATGCCGGAAGCCGGAACAGTGCCTGTCAGAACAAACTTAAAATGCAGGGTTCCGCTATTGCTCTTTACGCCGAAGACAACAACGATTACCTGATTTCGGGCAACGTTTACAGCGACGAGCAGGCCAACAACCATTTGCGCAATAATTACGACAGCAGCAAGGTGCGTTCCGGACGCATCGTGTTGATGAAGCAAGGCTATTTCGGGCAGAAAGAAGTTATCCGCAACGGTGCCGAACAGCTTGCCGCCCGGAAAAAGTATTACCAGTGCCCGGACGATAACAAGGTGTTCAGCGGGACTTTTGACAGTTACTACCTTTTGTATTACACCGAAAAATGGGTGCCATACAGCTATCGCTTCGGCAAAGTCGATTATGCACGCGATCTGGCCAGCGGTGCCGGCGATCCGGGCAACATCATTGCCTGCGATGCGGGGATCTACAGTGTGGATGCGGAAAAAAATCAAATCATTCACGCCGGGTTCACCAACGCGCTTACTCTGGATGGCGCAGTGTTAAGTCGCGATACCACTCAAGCGCTCAAGCAGAAAAGCATTATCAACGCATTACGTTTCGGTGCGCAATTCGGCAATTTGGATAATCGGACCAAATAAGATCCGATCCAATGATATTAACGGTTCGGCCCGCGGCAAAACTGCAAATTTTGCTGCGGGCCTTATTTTTCCGGCAGAAGTTTTTCAAGCCAGCGGCGGGAATTTTTCATTGCCCTTGTTATTTACGGCAATGCACTCCATTTCCACCAGCCATGCGGGGCGGCAGACGGGGGCTTTGAGTGTTACCAGCGGCAGATCGAACCCTAATTTTTCGGCGATGATCGCTTCGACCGCGTCGGCATCGGCCGGATCGCGCAAGTAGAGTGTTGCAGACTTTATATCGCTTAAAGCGGCATTGCCCTCGTTGAGCAGCGCCTGAATATTTTCGAGCATCCGTCGGGTTTGCAGCAGTACATTGCCGGGGTGTACCACCTGACCGTGCCGGTCAATGCTGGCGGTACCGGAAATGTAATAGTGCGAACGGTCGCCGAAGATGAGGCGCGTACCGCGTTCAAAACTCACTCCATACAGCGCCGTGGGCGAAAGCATATCCAACGCATACAAATACTGCATTTGCCCCGGTTGCAAGGCCGGATAATTTATCGAATCCATCTGCACCAGCCGATCGACTGCGGCGCTTTGCCCCTCGATGCCGGTGCTGGCAATAAAGTGCGTGTTGCAAGTCAGATCATTGGCGGCAAAAAACTGATTGCGGGCCTTGACCAGACCGGCATAATTATTATCGACATCGCGGCAATAAAGCCAGGTGCGTACCGTATGATCTTTGACATTGGCATTGCAGTTGGCCAGCATATTTTTCAGTTCTTCAAACTCAACGGCGGTCTGATCAAAACTGCCGGCGGCATGGTTTTCCGGCAGGTGATGCCACAAGGCTGTGTAGTTAGCTGACTTCACCTGAAGCGTCGCCGGGGTAAAATGCTTTTTTACCGGACTTGAATGCCACGCTTCCAACGCTACCCGGCAGCACTTGGCCGGACTCTGGCCGATGACGGAAATAAAACTCTGCCGTCCGGCCAGAACTTTTTGCAATATCGCAAACTGATTGGTTACATCGCTCAAATGAAAACGCAGTACAACTTCGGAGGCTTCCGAACAATCATATTGGCTCAATGCCTTATCGTATTGTTGGAGCAAGCCGGTAATTTCTGAAGCAAAGTCAGCTCCGGGCGCACGGCTGACCACGCTGAAAAAATCTTCTTTTACTCCGGAACCGGTAACAAAATTACTGTGTTTGATGATCAAAACTGTTATCTCCCTGTAAAGTATAATGCCGGCATCAGGACTTGACGGGTGTAGCGCCGTACTTTGCCGTTTTTATCGGGCTTGCTTACTTCCACCCAGCTGACTTTGAACAATATATTGGCCGATTTGCCTTGGGCTTCCGGCGTGCCTTTAAGCGTTATTTCCAACGTCGGAGCGCTGACAAAAGAGCGCTTTTTCTGTTTGATTTGTTTGGTGCGGCCGGTGGAACGCGGATTTTTTTCGAGCTTGATCCAGTCGGGCAATTCCACCGGTTCAAGTTTCAGATCAACATTGGCCGGAAAGCCGCCGGAAATTAATTGGGCTTGCAGGGTAACAGTTTGGTTGCCGGCAAGTTCGATCAAATACGGATTTTTGACCCACTGCATAGCCCGGTCATTGCGGATCACCCGCACCGGAAAGGTTTCAGCTGAATTTATATGCGTATAGGCAAAAGCCTGCATCGCTTCGTTGCCGGGGATCACCCGGGTGGAGTATTGATCGGTAAATGCTTCCAATTCCAACTCATATATCGGGCGCTTTTTATCGAACGCCGCCGTTATGGTCAGCTGGGTGCGTTCGCATCCGGCGGGGATGCGGTCGCTGCCGATGATCTTGATGTTGGCGGGCTTTTTGACGCGTATTCTTATATCGCCATCAAATTGGTCGAACCGTTCGGCTACCAAAGTTATGATGTTGGCTGAACTGCCGGATAGTGCCAGACTTGACGGCACGCTGTAAACATTGAAGCGGGCGCGTTTGCGGTCGATCCGCAGATAATAATTGTACTCTTTGCCGCAAGCTTGCGCGGTATCGGCCACGGCTATGGTGTAAGTATCATCGGCGGGCGCCTGGAAGATCAACTGGCTGTCGGCAGTATTATGCAGCACTTTACCGGCTTTGAGCCGGGGCGTATCATCATTGAACGTCAGCTGTTTACCCTGACTGTTGAATACTTGCAGCACGGTATCCGGTGCCAGACCGAGGCGGCGGGCAAAGACTTCCAGCACCACTTCTTCGTTCTTTTTCAGTTGGAGCGTATAGCGGTTGCCCGCAGGAGTGCTGATGCAGTCGCGGAGAATGACCGGGTAGCTGGTGATCGCGCCTTTATCCAGCTTGTTGGCTTCCAGCAGCGGCAGATCTTTATAAACAGTTGGCACGGCAGGCATTGGGGGGGTATATTCACCTCTGAAAACATTGACCCGGTAGACAAAATCTTCCCGCCCGCGGTAGAGCGCATCGCGGATCTTGAGCGTATAAACCCCGTCTTCCGGCGCGGTAAAGGTCAACACCGGATCGGGATCGAAAAAGTAGTCATCCGCCATGGCAATGCACTTGTTGCGATCATTGAATACTTCCAGCATCGCCTGAAAATGACCGGGTACACCATCACCGATAAAGGGGTTGAAGTAACGGCCCAGCAGTTGAAAGGTTATCACATCGCCTTTAGCGGCTTTGAACTTGAAACTGTCAGTTTCGCCGGGCGTTATCTGGCCATTCAGCGTGCTGGGGACGGGGAATTCCGGTGTGCCTTTAGCTGCCGGCGGATAGGGGAAAAAGTCCTCGCGCACTTCCGGCACAGTGCCGACAAAAAATTTCAGCGGATTGCTCAAACTGCCATCCCGGGCGATGAGCCGGAATTCACGTTCGCCGGGCGGCGCATCGGCCGCGATTTTCAAACGCACGATCGCCCGCCCGGAGATCGCCGGACTGGCTTGCAGACTGTTGCGCGGTACCAGCAGAAAGCGGTAGAGTATATCGCGCTGGCAATCGGTCAAATCGTACAATTTGTCGTAATAAGCGTGCTTGCGCCAACCTTCGGTATTTTCCGGCTTGACGATGTTGTTGGGCTTTTTAGCGTGATAGCTGCGCAAAACCTGATGTATATAACGGCTTTGGCTCCCGCTGACATTGGGCAGACCGGGGACAAACTCCACGGATTCAACGGTGATACCTTTGCCGCTGATAAAGGCTTCGCGGCATTGCCAGAACCCCTGACCGCCGATGATTATATCCACCGTTGTGCCTTGCTGTGCGCCCGACGGCATCAGAAAACCGATATGCGGAGCTGCCCATGCGCTGCTGCAGCTCAACAGCAACGCCGCCAGAATCGACCGGATATTACGGAAAAAATTCATATTCACCCCATGTAAAGTTCTTTGATCTTGTTTTTGCTGCCAGAAGATGGCAGTATGTTCAAGTCCAAATTGCGCGGATTGGGCAATTTGGCGGCGGGGTCGATCCCGGCCAGCTCATAAATACTCCACAAAAGATCCACCGGCGAAACCGGCCGTTCCACCGGGAACTCTCCGCGTTCGTCTGATTTGCCCAACACCCGGCCGCCGGCAAAGCCGCCGCCGGCTACAACCGTGCTGAAACAGCGGCAATAGTGGTTGCGGCCGCCGTTCCACGGTTCGTTGTAATCGACTTTGGGTGTGCGGCCGAATTCACCGGTACACCAGATCAAAGTGGTATCCAGCAGCTTCTTTTCGCTCAAATCCTCCAACAGCGCCGAAAAGCCCTGATCGAATTCAGGCCCGAGTTTCTGCATGGATTCAAAGTGTTTTTTGTGGGTATCCCAGCCTTGAGCGTTGATCGTAATATATGGCACGCCCATTTCCACCAGCCGCCGTGCCGCCAGACAGCACTGGCCGAACCGGGTGCGCCCGTAGCGGTCGCGCATGGCCGGAGTTTCCAGATTCAGGTCAAAGGCTTTGGCATCGTCGCCGGTCAAAACGGCTTGAGCTTCCTGTCCGGCAGCTGCAAAATCCCGCAATTCCCGGCAGCTGGTGATCGCGCGGTTGAAGCTGTCGAGTTCTTCAGCATATTTCTGGCGGCGGGTCAGATGCGCTTTGTCAATGCCGCCGGGGGCGACAAATCCATCCACTAAAAATTGCGGATTATTGGGGTTGGAACCGGTCGCCAGCGGCTTGAAGCGATCGCTCAAAAAGCCGTTTTCAGAAAAACGGCCTTTATTGGTGGTCAAGGCTATATAGGGCGGCAGTTTGCCCTTGTAATCTTTACTTTTGAGCATGGCCAGCACCGCACCGATTGCCGGATAAGTTATGCCGTCGCCGGGCATCCGGCCGGTCTGCATAAGGTAGGTGGCAGTTTCGTGGCCGTTGGTGCCGTGGCACATGCTGCGGATGATGGAGTATTTATCGGCATGTTGGGCAAGTTTGGGCAGAAATTCACTGATGCGGATACCTTTTACATTAGTCGGTATATCGCCGTAGCCGCCGTTGTAGAGTTTGCCGGCTCCGGGCTTGGGGTCAAACGTTTCCAGATGCGACGGACCGCCCCAGACCCAGATTTCGATCACCGAGCGGGCCGGTTCGCGTTTAAGATTTTTCAAAGGTGCGGCCAGCAGCTGGCCGGATGATCTGCTGAAGGTGGCATACGCTCCGCAGAGCGCCATCATTTTTATAAATTCACGCCGGTTGATCATATTTGCACCTCATCAATGATAAAAGATAAATTCTTTGCTGTTGAAAAGTACCCACACCGTGTCGCTCCAGACCATGTACTGTTTTTTGGGAGCAAAAGTCTGTTTGTAGCGCAGGAACGCCTGCCGTTCCGCCGTAGTCGGGTAGCGCGAAAGTATATCCAGATAGATTTGTTCCAGACGCTGATCGTCATCGCGGTAGCGCCTCTGTATATTGCCGCAGTAACTGTTGATCCGGCGGTAAAGCGCGGTAGAGTTTTGCAGATAAAGGCTTTGCGAATCGGTGCTGGCGGTGTTGCGTTCCGAAAATTGTCCGGAATCCCGTGGCGGACGGCCGAAATTATCCAGCACACCCGTGGAAATACTGCCGTCGGCAATGGTGATGGCTTTGGTGCGCCGGGGCAGGAATGTAAACGGTTCGGGGATCACACTGCTGTAACTGTCGTAGCCGCCGGTAACGGAGGCCAGTGCATCGATCAACACTTCCGACTCCAGACGGCGCACCGGGTAACTGGCGAATCGGGCCAGACGTTTTTCATCCTGATCCAGCGATGAAGCCTGAAATGCCGCCGAATTCATAATCACCCGGTAAAGGTGTTTCAGACTGCCGGTGCGGTTGAATTCTTCGATCAGATACGCTTGCAGTTCTTCGGAAAAAGGCACATTGTTTTTGTCGTAACACCCCCAGAAGCGATCCCAGGTATCGGGCGGATAAGGCAACGCATCGGCATGAGGATAAATTCCGCGGCCGAAGCACCAGTACCACACTTTGTTGGTCATGGCGCGGGCAAAGAAATCATTGTCGCCTTTCAGCAGCCAGTCGGCAAAGACTTTGCGGGGATCGGTTTGAGCGGTATTGAGTGTTACGTCAGTACCATCCGGCAGCCGGGCATGAAGTTCTTGAGGCTCAAAACCATTGTAAACGATTTCCTCTTTCCACTCATAAGTGCTTTTATATTTAATATTGCTGAACAGCACGGCAAAGGCTTTGAAATCTGCTTCTGTCAGCGCTTCTTTGCGCATATTCATAGTGGTCAAAAGCACCATTTGCGCCAATCCTTCCGGACTGCGGTCGGCACTGGCCCGGAAGAAATTGGCATAAGGGGTGCGGAAATTGCTGCCCGAAACGGTGAGCATTTCGTAAAACATTTCAACCAAATTGCGGTCATTGGCCAGATCGTCCTGCACTTTGCGGTGATAGGCGTATACCGCATTGGGCCAGAGATTGATGGGGAATTCCGATTTGATCCGCAGCATATCGGCAAAGCGCATAGCCTGCATTTGGGCGTATTCCGGTGAATCCAGCATCCGGTCGATAAATCTGGCGCGTTTATCCGGGGAGTCATCGCGGATAAAATCGCGTGCTTCGCTGGCCGTGGGCAGCCGTCCGCACGCGGTCAGCGTTACCCGTCGGATAAAGACTGCATCGGATGCCCGCAACGGCATATCCAAATTGCAGTCGCGCCAATGTTCCTGCAATATGAGGTTGATCTGACGCGCCCGCTGGTTGGCTGATAAATCGCGGTCAAAAGGTGTATGATCTTCGTAATTTGAAGCCCACAACGGCAAAACATTTAAGGCAAGCAAAAACAGTATCAGGCAAATTTTATTCATAAGTCTACCCTTTCAGCAACCATAATTCTGTTGGAATATACTGTTGTTTTTTGCCAAATACAAATTTAAAAAGCGCTCAAACTCAAAAAAATCTCATTTCCGGAGAAGTGGCGGGGCTGCCCCGGATAAAACTTTTTCAGGCGCGTTTCAAGATTTCTTTGCGCAATTTTTCCATGGCCGGTTCCAACAGCTGTCTGGGCATACCGAACGCCAGACGGAAGTGGTGCTGCAGACCATGATAGTTGGCTATGTCGGCCGTGTCGTAGTAATGCCCGGGATCGGCCGTGATCCCGGCAGTCAACAGCATATTGTAAAGCTCCCGGGTATTGAGTTTGAGTTCGCTGCAGTCCACCCACAGCAGGAATGACGATTCCGGACGGCAGGCCTTGACCGGCAAACCTTCCAGATAGTGCAGCATCATATCAGCGTTGTTTTCCAGATAGTTGATCAACTCTTCCAGCCATTGACGGCCATATTTGTACGCCGCAGTCTGGGCCGTCAGCGAAAAGAGCGGCGGACGGCCGCAATCGTGCCCGATCTCATAAAGTTTGCTGCGCAACTTCTGCAGATAATCACTGTTTTCCGAAACTGCCGACCCAATGTGCATCCCGCCGAAGTTGAACGTTTTGGAGGGCGAAAACACCGTGATCGTGCGTTCGGCCATACCCGGCAAAGCGGCAATGGAGCAATGCTGATAACCTTTATAGATCAAATCCCGGTGGATCTCATCGGTAACGACTTTTACGTCATACTTCTTTACCAGTTCAGCTACCGGAATGAGTTCCGCCTGGGTCCAGACCCGTCCGGTGGGGTTGTTGGGCGCGCACATCATCAAAACCTTGCCGCCGGCCCGGAATTGAGCTTCCAGATCTTCGTAATCAAAAGTGTAGTTCCCGTCGGCAGTGCGGCGCAGCCAGTTGATCAGTGGTATACGGTCCTGCATACCGGCGCTTTTGATCGAGGGTGTATGCAGCGGGGCTGTTACCACAACTTTGTCGCCCGGAGCGGTCAACATATACATGGCGCAGCGCATGGTGTAAAGTACGCCCGGCGTGGCCAGCAAATGTTCGCGCTTGATCGTCAGATTGTGGCGGTACTGCACAAAGTCGATCACCGCCTGATAATCTTCGTCGGTCATGACCGTATAGCCGTAGTTGCATGAATCGACCCGGCGGTGCAATGCCTCCAGCACTTCCGGCGGCGAATTGAATTCCATATCGGCAATAGTCATCGGCAACGCCCCGGCAGGGGCTTCCATCCACTTGCAGGCTCCGCAGTTATGGCGGTTTATGATCTGGTCAAAATTGTATTTCACAGTTAAATCCTTACAGGAGAATTTGTATTTTTACGATGGTATATACTTTAAGTGATTCTTGCTGCCGCGTGATTGTGGTTCCCTTAACTGCCGGAAATATTCCGGCGTTTTGCAGCTTACAAATGCGGTGATTGTCATACTATACAGCAAGTTCGATATTTTGTCAAGAAACAAAACGGCTTGAGCTGTGAGTTTGCCGCCTGACGGAAACCGGTTATTCAGGCGCAAACTTTTTGGTGCGGATGATTGCTCCGGCCAGCAGACCGGCCGCCGCTCCGCCGATATGGGCGGTATAAGCCACATTGATCGTGCTGCCGGCCAGCACAGCCATGATGGTTTGAAATATTATCCAGAATGCAAACATCAGCCATGCGGGCATCCCCCACCAGTAGAACTTCCAGAAAAAACGGCTGCAGCAGGAGATCCTTACTTGCGGAAACAGTACCGCGTAAAGGGCGATTATCCCCGAGATAAATCCGCTTGCTCCCACGCATGGTATGGAGGTATCGGAGGCAAATATACAGTAAAGCAGCGTCGAAAACAGTTCAAAAAATATTATCAGGAGTATATAGCGCTTTTTGCCGATGGCGTCTTCCACATTATCTCCGAACAGCATCAGAAAGTACATATTGCCGGCCAAATGCGGCAGACTGCCGTGGAGAAAGGCCGAACTTATTATTGTCAGGCCGCCTTTGCGGAACCACAGCTCCGGGATAAATCCCCAGTTTGCAATGACTCCGGCAAGATCCCGGAAAGTCAATCCGAACAGCACTATGCAAGTCAATCCCAATAACCATGTTACGCATGGAACACTTTGCAGGGGAGGAGCATTCTTTTCGACCGGAAAACCCATCAACCCGGCCAGAAACTGCCACGGATTTTCCGGGTGATCATCAACCTCGGTTGAATAGTCCCGGCTCTGCTTTTCTATAGTGTGCAGCGCCATGATGGTACGCGCTTTTTGCGGCAAAGCAGCTTCTGCCGGCGGGGAAGATTCTTGCGGCAGTTTTTCCAGCTCTTCCCAATCAAACCAGACCAGCTGGCAGCTGCAGCATACGTCCAGTTCCAGCACGCTGTTGTCCGGCAAAGTCAGCGGAACGCTTTTCATGGCCCGGCGGCAGACCGGGCAGAGTTTGGCGGGATTCACTTGCGGTTGGTTATAGGCTTTTTGCCACAGCATATTGGCAAATTTGCTGCTGTTGCAAAGCGCACGCACCCCCGGCAGGGTTACTGCCTGTCCGTGATAATCCTTGCAAGAATAGATCGCACTCCGGTTCCGGAATGCGCTTTGCAGTTTTTGACCGCATTGAGGACAAATCAGCGAATGCATGAGAATCCCCCCGTTTTATATTACAGCAGAAATTTTACGCCTTCAACTTCGCCCAATTCTTTGCCCAGCGCGTTCATCACTTCGCGGCTGGGAACCTGAACTGTTACATGAAAACTCTTGTAACGCTGATTGCTGGAAGTATTGCCGGCGGCAAAACGTTCGCAGTAACCGTGCTGCTCCAATATGCGATTGAGATTTTCCAGCACACTGTTGTTGGTGGCATCGACCACGGCACGGTAGCTCCATTGGGTCGGAAATATAATTTCCGGCTCGCCGGGAGTAACTCCCGGCATATTAAGTTTTATCATGCGTTGTACTCCTCTTTCCAGTAGGGCGAGAGCCGGCGCAGAGTCGCTATTACCGGCGGCAGTTTTTCGAGGATAAAATCCACTTCTTCGACCGTGTTGTAGCGCGAGAACGAAAAACGGATCGTGCCGTGAGCCGAGGTGTAGGGTATACCCATTGCCCGCAAGACGTGCGACGGCTCCAAACTGCCGGTAGTACAGGCGCTGCCGGAGGAGGCGCAAATACCGAACTGGTTGAGCAGCAACAGTATAGCTTCGCCTTCAATAAATTCAAAACTTACGCTGGATGTATTGGGCAGCCGCGAGGATTTATCGCCGTTGATCTTGATGCGCGGCACTTTGGCCAGCAAACCGGCTTCCAGCCGGTCGCGGAGCATGGCAAGATATTTGACTTCTTCTGCCATACCTGCTCTGGCCAGTTCCGCGGCTTTGCCCAGCGCGACAACACTGGCCACATTTTCCGTGCCGCCGCGGCGGGCCTTTTCCTGATGTCCGCCGACAATAAAGGGGCGGAAACGGATGCCGCGCCGGACGTACAATATGCCTACGCCTTTGGGCGCGTGGAGCTTATGACCGGAACAGCTCAACATATCTATCTGGCTGTTGGCCAGGTCGATCGGTACTTTACCTACGGCCTGCACTGCGTCGGTATGGAAAAGTGCGCCGTAACGGTGGGCCATAGCGGCGATTTCTTCCACCGGATAGATATTACCGATTTCGTTATTGGCATACATCACGCTGACGATGGCGGTATTTTCGTCCAGCGCGGCTTCCAGCGCCGCCAGATCGATGCGCCCGTTACTGTCCACCGGAATGGTTTCAAAAATATATCCGCGCCGTTCCAGCTCGCGCCCCAGATTCAGGATCGCGGGGTGTTCGACCTTGCTGGCAATGACTTTTTTGCGGTCGGGATTGGTCAAAAGCGCACTCCAGACAGCGGCGTTATCGCTTTCTGTACCGCAAGACGTGAAGATGATTTCGGTTGCTTCGCCATCCGGATTGCGGTGGTCGGCGTTGAGCAATTCCGCTACCTTCTTCCGGGCATTTTCCACATGCGCAGCTACGCTGCCGCCAAAAGTGTGGATGCTGCCGGGATTGCCGTAGCAGTCGGTCAGAAAGGGCAGCATGGCCTCCAGCACTTCCGGCGCAACGGCGGTGGTGGCGTTGTTGTCCACATAAATGACTTTATGGTCTGCCATTATATGCTCTCCACAGTTAAATCACTGCTGACAAACTCGCGCAATTTATCCTGAACCGTGTATTTGAGCGTAACTCCGGCGGAGGGACAGCTCGAACAGCGTCCGGTCAGGCGCACGATCACATTGTTGCCGTTCAGATCCACCAATTCAATGCTGCCGCCGTCGTGTTCCAAAAGCGGACGGATCTCTTTGTCGATAACTTCCTGCACCCGGAACACTTTTTGCACCGTGGTCAGGGTTTTGAACTCATTATCATCGCTCCCGGCCGGCTCGGCTGCCGCGCCTTTCCACATTTCGTCCAGCACCCGCTGGATTTCGTCCAGACAGCTGCCGCAGGCACCGCCGGCTTTGCAGAAGTTGGTGATTTCCGCCGCCTGATGCAGATTGTTCTGACGGGCCACGTTGCGGATTTTTGTATCGGTTACGCCAAAGCATTTGCAGATAATGGCGCCTTCGTGATCATCGCCGTTATCGGCGACTTCTTCGCCGCGGTAGTTGGCAATGGCCGCCTGCAATGCTTCCATGCCCATGACTGAACAGTGCATTTTTGCTTCCGGCAATTCGCCCAGCAAAGCAACGATATCCTGATTGGTCACTTTGCCGGCTTCTTCAAGCGTCATACCCTTGACCAGCTCGGTCAATGCCGAGCTGGAAGCGATTGCACTGGCACAGCCGAAAGTCTTGAATTTGACATCCGCGATCCGACCGTTTTCATCCAGTTTGAAGGTCAGTTTCAGCGCGTCGCCGCAAGTTATATTGCCAACATCACCCACGCCGTCGGGATTTTCCACCTCGCCGACGTTGCGGGGATTCAAAAAATGGTCCATGACCTTTTCGTTGTAATTCCACATGATAACTCCCTTTACTTGTAGAGTTCCATTTCTTTGTTCACTGCATCAATTACAGTGTTATTGACTGCATCCAGCGCAATACGTTCGGCATCACGGCAGTCGCGGCGCCGGAATTCTGCGGCGTTTTCCGCCAGCGTTTTGGGCGAAACCACCACCCGGAACGGTATGCCCAGCAAGTCGGCATCGCTGAACATAAAGCCGGGTTTTTCGCCGCGGTCGTCAAACAGCACTTCCACGCCGGCAGCCTGCAACTCATTATAGATCTGATCGGCAGCGGCTTTGATTTCGGGTTTGTCGTAGCCGATGGCTACGACTTCAACTTGCCACGGCGCAATGGAAATCGGCCAGATCGGGCCGTAATCATCGCAGGATTGTTCGATAACACTGGCCATGGCGCGGCCCACTCCGATACCGTAGCAGCCCATGATCATCGGGTGGCTCTTGCCGTTCACATCCAGATAATTGCAGTTCATGGGTTTGGAGTATTTGGTCCCCAGCTGGAAGATGTTCCCGACTTCGATGCCGCGTTCCATCTTCAACGGTTCGCCGGTCAGCGGGCAGGGGTCGCCTTCGCGCACGGTGGCTATATCGGTAACAATCGAGGCATTGACATCGCAGTCGCGGCTGTAATTGAAGTTGATGTAGTGGTAATCAGCTTCGTTGGCACCCACCACCAGATTGCCGGATTCGGCTACGGAGCGGTCAACGATCATTTTCATTTTGGTCGCATCAATATTGATGATGGAGGCAAAGCCCGGCACGCAGCCGGCCGCCAGGATCGAGGCGTCGTCAGCAAACTTGAGTTCCGGCGCCATGGCCGCGTTGGCCAGTTTGCTTTCGTTGACTTCAAAGTCGCCGCGGATCAGCGCGCAGATGAGTTCGCCGGTAATGGCATTCTGATAAAAGACCACTTTACCGGTATTTTCGGCTTTGACATTCAAAAATCCGGCCACTTCTTCGATCGTTTTGCAGTTGGGGGTGTGGACTTTTTCCAGCGGCAATTCTTCGGCGGGTTTTTCAAATTTCCACGCCGCGTAAGCTACTTCGCGGTTGGCGCGGTAGCTGCGGTCGGGCGAGTAGAAAATAGTATCTTCGCCGCAATCGCAAAGCGCCATGAATTCGTGCGAAACTGCTCCACCCATCATGCCCGAGTTGGCTTCGATGCTCAAAACGTTTTTCATACCCAAACGGCGGAAGATCCGTTCGTAGGCTTCGTGGCATCGGGCATAGTATTTTTCCAGATCCGCCTGATCGGTATGGAAGCTGTAGGCGTCTTTCATGGTGAATTCGCGCACGCGGATCATGCCGGCACGCGGACGGGCTTCGTCGCGGTACTTGGTCTGGATCTGATAAAGCATGGCCGGCAGCTGGCGGTAACTGGTGAGTTCCGTTCTGGCCAGATGCACCACCGCTTCTTCGTGGGTCATACCCAGGATCATGGGTTTGTTGTTGCGGTCGCGGAAGCGCAGCAGTTCGGCACCCACGCTGGCGTAGCGGCCGGATTCTTCCCACAATTCAGCAGGCAGGACTACCGGCATAAGCACTTCCTGACCGTCGATACGGTTCATTTCTTCGCGGATGATATTTTCGATTTTGGCGATGACCCGCTGGCCGGTCGGCAGCAGCGAGTAGATACCGGCTGACACGCCGCGCACATAACCGCCGCGTACCAGAAATTTATGACTCACAGTCTTGGCGTCTTTGGGATCTTCCTTGATCCGGCGCCCTACAAGTTTACTCAAACGCATAATTATATCTCCAAAAATAAAGTTTATATTGCTGAAAAAATTATTATGGTAATAATATACTATCGCTTGCTGATTTTAGCAACCGGAACAACGTATTTTTTACCAATAAACCACGCTTGGAACAACGTGTTGCAAACTTATTGCGCTGTGCGGGGAAAGTTTATCCGGTAAAAGCTGATTTTACCGGCGTAGTTTGCCGGCCAACCGGCGCGCCGGTTGGCATTTACTGCCCCCGGTGCCAGATAGTAAACTGCACCGTGGCAGATCCCTCCGTCGGAGAGTTGCGCCCCGGTAAACCACAAATTCAGCAGCAGGACTTTTCCGTTGTTGGTATGCTGCAGAAAATCCGCTTTGAGTTTTTGAGTGGCTTCCGGCAGATTCTGCGGGTGGATCACAGCAATAATGTGAGCATCATCCGGCCAGGCTCCGGAAAGTTTTTCCAGCTCGTAACGCTGCGCGGCAACATTGGCGGTTTTTTCTGTTTGTCCGGCCGGCAGGGTAAGCGTTTGCTGCGAAAAATCCTGATCGGCACCAATGATCGATCCCGGCGCAGTATTCACCAGCAGCAGCTGCCGCCGGGCGCGGGTGTCCCGGAGCGAAAGAACGTATTGATCGGCCGCCTGATTCCCGGTGGCAAAGAGGACCGGATAAGTGTCGCCGGCGGGGTAAATGACCAGCACTTCCGGCGGCTGGTTTTTCATCACCGCGCAAACGTAACTGTAATCTGTAAAACGCCAGCGGGGCATATCCCAATAAAAATTCCCGGCCAACGCCAGCAGTATGGCCAGCATTTGCAACGGCAGACGGTATTTGCAAGTTACTTGTTCCTGCAGTTTGCTCATGCCGATACCGCCACAGATCGCCAGCGCCGCCGTTATGACTGTATAGACCCGGTGGGGGCCGCCATTGGTGAATATTGCCGAAAGATATATCAGCAAAAATGCCGCTGTCAGACCTTTCCAGTAACGGCGCATAGTATAAATCCCCCACAGCGTTTGAACAACAAAGCCTATCGGGATCAACATCAGCCAAGTCGCGCCCAGCCAGACAAGATACCCGGAAACGCTGTTGATGGATTCGCCCCAGCTGCGGGCCGCCAGCAAACCTTTGAGATTCAACAGGATATAAAGCAGGCACACCGCCGCAGTACTGAACAGGACGATCAGCAATCGGCGCGGTGGCATTTTCCAGTTGGCGTGATCCCACAATATCAGTGTGGCGGCGGCCAGAAAAAGCGCGCTGGTCGGCAGCGACAGGATCGCCCCGACCGCTCCGGCGGCAAGCAAAACAATATTCAGCCCCCGGCGTTCGGTTTGCTCCGGGTAAAGATTCATCAGTGCGTAAGTGTAAAGCAGTACAAAACACACCTGCAGACTGTACCCACGCGCTTGCGCGCTGTAAACGATCAGCGGGGCGGAAATCGCCGCAAAAAACATGCTCCAGAGCATTGCCGGTTCGCCGCCTTTTTTACGGGCGATCAAGCCGCACAGCACCACCGAGGCAAGGCCCGCGATCAAGCTGAATATGCGGATCGCGCCGGTCGGAATATCAATGTAAGTCAGCAGTTTGATCAGGATGCTGTTCAACGGGTGATTGTTGGGCAGTTCCAGATCGAACAGCAAACGCATGAAGTCAAGTCGGGTAAAATTCAGCAGCGTCCAGATCTCGTCATACGCCAGCGATATAAACATTTCCGGCAGGCGCATCAGCAATGCCAGCAGCACAATGCCAATGGCGATATGTTTGACGGAAAATCTGGCCATGGAGCTTATTCCCAACTGGTATTTTCGCGGATGATTTTTTCCAACGCGGCAAAGCCGTCGGCTTCGTTCAAAGTCGCTTCGACAACACCTTTGCGGAAAAGCACCACTTTGCCGTCGCCGCCGGCAATGCCCAGATCGGCATCACGCGCTTCGCCGGGGCCGTTGACCACACAGCCCATGACTGCGATCTTCTTCAGATTTATGCGGCCTTTTTGGGCTTTGATGCTGTTGACGAGCGATTCCACTTTTTCGGCCAGCGCCACCAAATCGATTCTGGTGCGTCCGCAGGTCGGACAGGCCACCAGATCGGGCGCACTTTCGCGCAAACCGGCGCTTTCGAGGATGCGCAAGGCGGCGATCACTTCCTGTTCCGGATCGGCCGTCAAACTTACGCGGATGGTATCGCCGATGTTGTCCAGCAGCAGCGCTCCGATCCCGACGGCGCTTTTTACCACGCCCCGGGCCGGCGTTCCGGCTTCGGTAACGCCCACATGCAGCGGGTAATCGCTGCGTTCAGCAAATTTGCGGTAGGCTTTGACGGTGGCAGTTACGCTGGAGGCTTTGAGCGATACTTTGATGTTGCTTACTCCGTAACGCTCAAAAGCGGCCGCCTGACGCAGTACGGACTGCACCAGTGCTTCGCTCAAAAGTTCATCGTGTTCGGCTATGCTGCCGGCGGCCAGATGTGCCTGAAAATCTTTGGGCAGACTGCCGGAATTGGCTCCCACCCGCACCGGGATATTGTATTGCAGCAATTTTCCGGCCACGGCTTTGACTGCGTCGTCATTGCCCAGATTGCCGGGGTTGACCCGGATCGCCGCGGCGCCGTTTTCAATGGCCGCCAGAGCCAGCCGGTAATCAAAGTGGATGTCGGCGATCACCGGGATCGGCGATTGCCCGGTAATAATCCGGAACGCTTCGGCCGCCGCCATATCCGGGACGGCCAGCCGGATGATCTCGCAGCCGGCCGCCGCCAGTCGTTGGATCTGATTCAAGGTGGCGGCAACATCGGCTGTCGGCGTGTTGCACATGGATTGTACCGAAACCGGTGCGCCGCCGCCGACTGCCACCGGCCCGATAAAAATCTGACGCGTACTCATTTTTGTGCGGCCGGATCCGGTTTGAGTTCCGGTGTTTCCGGTTTTGCATCTGCTCCCGGCTTGGCATCTGCCCCCGGCTGGGCCGGTTCCGAACTGTTGGGCGGATCAGCTGCCGGAGCGCTTTGCGGCAGCACCCGCAACACATCCATGTAGGTAACGTAAACCATCAATGCGATCAGCAACCCGACAAAGATATAGCTCAAAACCTTGACCACGATCACCGGGATCGGCTTGCGGAAGATGATTTCGACCAACGCCATAAAACAGTGTCCGCCATCCAGTACCGGCAGCGGCAGCAGATTGAAGATAGCCAGCGCAAACGATATAAGCACCACAAAGTAAATCCCCAGCGCCGGCGAGAGCTGTACCGAGCGGTAAAGCACCACTGCCATACCCATGGGGCCGGACATGTTGCGGGCCGAAAGGTTGCTCTGCTGGTCGGTCAAACCCAGATTGTACCCCAGACGTGTAACCATACTGCGGATTGATTTGCCGGTAAGTTCCAGCAGATTTACAAACTGGTCGAACGGATTGGGGTAGTCGCGGAGCATGAATTCCACACCGATGTCGCGCGGTTTGACCGCTTTGGCGCGGGTGTCGATCACAACTTCCTGTCCGTTGCGCAGCACGGTGAGTTTGAACATATCGGTTTTGCCGGCCCGCACCGAATCGGTGAAATCCTGAAAGGTCTTGAGTTCTTTGTCATTATACTTCAGGAGTTTGTCGCCGGGGAGCACGCCGGACTCCAATGCCGGAAAATCCACCATAAGACTGCCGACTACCAGATCCGGCGAGAGCATCATACCGCTCAAATAGTCGGTGTGGAAATCCAATTCATCGGGTATATCCAGGGGTTGAACTTCCACATTATAAGTTTCGCCGGTTTCGGCCCGGCGCATTTCCAGCCGGATCGGGCGGTCGCCGTAGCAGTTGATGTAATATTGGGCCTGCGCGGCGTGTTCGCAGCGGATGCCGTTGATACTCAAGAGTATATCGCCGGCTTTAATGCCGGCTTCCGCCGCCACCGAACCTTTGTCCGGATGCAGTTCGATCGGGATGCGCGGTTCAAAGAACGGGTAGGTGGTTTTTTCCACGCCCATTTTATCTTTATTGACTTTGGGCAGATATTTGATAGTGTGCAGTTCACCATTGCGTTCCACAGTCAGTTCGACTTCGCCGATATTGGTGAGGATTTCCACCACAAAGTCTTTCCACGCCAGATTGAAACTCTTGCCGTTGAGTTTGACGATCCTGTCGCCCACGCGCAGCCCGGCTTCGTATTCCGGACTGGTTTCGTCGATCGCGGCCACTTCGATCGAGCGCATCTTGGGCGTATCTTGCGGAATCCCCACAGCCCAGACGATACAGCCGAGCAGCAAACCGAATATAATATTGCAGATCGGCCCTGCGGCCGCTGTCAGCAACCGGTCGAGGGGCTTGGCCTTGGGCAGTTCAGTGCCGTCGGCCGCTTTAGGTGTTTCGGTCGCAGAATCCACCTGCGGCAGTTCCACATAACCGCCCAGCGGCAGGCATCCGATGCGGTATTCCACGCCGTTGATCTTCTTTTTCCAGATCGCCTTGAAGCCGATGCTGAACGCATCCACATGCAAGCCGCGCCACCTGGCCACCAGAAAATGGCCCAGTTCGTGAACAAAAATACACATTCCGAAAAAGAATGCCACAAACAGCACCGATCCCAGAATCACCAGAATATCCAGTATCCAGTTCAGCAAATACTCGTAGTCCATACTTAAAACGCTTCCTTATATGATTATTTTTTTATTTTATTTACGAATTCTCCGGCCAAAATTCTGGCCTCTTTATCGGCGGCGATCACTGTTTCCAGCGCATCGACTTTTACCGGTTTGACGTTGTGCATGACTTTTTCCACGCAGTGCCAAATCTGCGGAACAGTTATTTCGCCCATGGCAAAGTGCTGCACGGCCACTTCGTTGGCGGCGTTCATCACTGCCGGGAGCGTTCCGCCGGTACGCAACGCTTCGTAAGCAAAGTTCAGACTGGGGAACTTGTCAGGATCCGGCAGCGCAAACTCCAATTTATTCAAACTCTGCCAATCCAACGTTGGCAATGCTCCATCCAGCCGTTCCGGATAGGTCAAGGCATATTGGATGGCAAAGCGCATATCCGGCAGCGAGAGCTGGGCAATGACGCCGCCATCAACCATTTCCACCATCGAGTGAACGATCGACTGCGGGTGGATCACCACTTTTATTTCGTCGGCGCTCATGCGGAAAAGGCCGCCGGCTTCCACCACTTCCAATGCTTTGTTCATCAAAGTTGCTGAATCAATGGTTATCTTGTTGCCCATTGACCAGACCGGGTGCGCCAGCGCGTCTTTGACCGTGGCATGATCGATAGCTTCGCTGCTCCAATTGCGGAACGGCCCGCCGGAGGCGGTTATCAGCAGATTTTTTACCTCGCTGCGGCTGCGGCCGTTAAGACACTGATAAATTGCACTGTGTTCGCTGTCGACCGGGATGATTTCGCCGTGACCGCTGTCAAGGATCGCATTGACCAGATCGCCGGCCATGACCATGACCTCTTTACTGGCTAATGCCACGCGTTTATCGGCCTTGAGCGCCGCCAATACCGGCAGCAAACCCGCCGTGCCGACAATGGCGCAAACTACAATATCCACATCCGGAGCTGTAACCATATCGACCATGGCCGATACTCCACAGCTGCATCGGGTATTATCCGGCACCAGCGTCCGGAGTTTTGCCAGGGCAGACAGATCATCGGTTACCAGTTGACGGCAACCGGTTCGTATTGCCTGTTCAGCAATTATTTCAACGCTGCTTTTTACTGCCAGACCGGCAACTTCAAAGCGATCATTCAATTTTTCCAGCACCCGGAGCGTGTTTTTACCGATCGAACCGGATGAGCCTAAAACTACAACTTTTTTCTTCATAAAAATCCCTTGCAAAAACAATCATGCAAATATAACCTCTTAATTTGTTTTATGCAAGTAAAATAAATAAAAAACCGGCCGGAAAAATTCCGGCCGGTTTGTCGAACGTTGCGGTCAATAAAAGCGTCAGTCTTCGACGACTTTGCTTTCATCAAAGTTCACATCGCTTTCGCGCACGCCGTTGACCTTGCGGTGCCACAGCGCCACGATCGGGCTGGCGATGAATACCGAGGAGTAAGTACCTACGATCACCCCGATGAACATCAGCAGCACAAAGTCGCGGATCGCTGCACCGCCGAAGATCAGCAGCATCAGTACGGCCAGCGCCGTTGTGATACTGGTCAGCAGAGTACGGTTCAGCGTGGTATTGATGCTCTTGTTGATGATCTGGGCGTAGCTCAAACCGGTTTTGGACCGCAGATCTTCGCGGATGCGGTCAAAGATAACGATGGTATCGTTGATCGAGTAACCGATGATCGTCAGAACTGCGGCGATGACCGCCAGCGAGATCTGCTGACCCAGCAGCAGGAAGATACCCAACGCAACGATCACGTCGTGCGCCAGAGCGATCATCCCGGCACAGGCATAAGCCAGCTCGTAACGCAGCGAGATGTAAATGATCATACCAATAATACTGACAATGACTGCGATGATCGCCGATTTGGTAAATTCAGCACCGACCAGACCGCCGACCGAGTTTTCCTGCGAATCGGTCAGTTTAAGATCCGGATATTTTTCGTTGAGCAGTTTCTGGATCTGCTGACCGGGGGTGTAGCCATTTTTGTCAGCTTCGGTTTCCCGAACCATGATTTCGAGTTTTTTATCGCCGGCATTGCTGCCGCTGTTTTTATAGGCAATACGCGCACCGGTAAAACCGTTTTGGTTGAGCGTATCGGCCAGTTGCTGCTGCGACACGTTTTTGTCGTAGCCGTAGACAGCCACCGTGCCGCCGGAGAGGTCCACTGCGAACATGTTGGAGCCTTTAACAAACATAAGCACAAAACTCAACAGGATCAGCACGCCGGAAACTGCAAAAAAGATCTTGCGTTTGCCGAGAAAGTTGATGTTCGGGTTCTTGAGCATTTGCATCATCGGCAGACGTTTGAGGCCCAAACGCAGAAGGTAGTCGAAGACCAGGCGGTTCAGGAACAACGCCGTGAACAAACTGGTAAGAATACCTATGCAGAGGGTTACTGCAAAACCCTTGATTGCACCGGACCCGGCCCAGTAGAGGATCAAACCGGTGAACAGGGTCGTCAGGTTGGCATCCAGCACTGCACTCAAGGCTTTGCTGTAACCGGCGTCGATCGCCGTGGCCAGCGTTTTGCCGCCTTTGAGTTCTTCGCGGATACGTTCAAAGATCAGCACGTTGGCGTCCACTGCCATACCGATGGTCAGCACAATACCGGCAATACCCGGCAGGGTCAAAGTGGCATCAAAGGCGGCCAGCGCGCCCAGCACCAGCACCACGTTGACACACAGCGCAATAACTGCCGTTACACCGGCCAGCAGGTAGTAAACGATCATGAATATCACGACCGCGATCATGCCGTAAATACCGGCCCGGATACCGCTGGCTACATTGTCTTTACCCAGAGTCGGGTCAACATCGTAGACCGATTCGACTTTGATCATAAAGGGGAAGTTGCCGCTCTGCAGCGCGTTGGCAATATTCTGCACTTCGTCATCGGAGAACTGACCGGTGATTTCGCCGGAACCGGCCTTGATGGCGGTCTGGATGGTCGGCGCGGTGTAGAGTTTGCCGTCAAGCACGACTGCCAGCTGTCGGCCGATATTTTCTTCGGTTACGCGGGCAAAGTCAGCAGCGCCCTTTTCTTTGAAGGTAAAGACGATCTTGCGGCGATTGTATTCGTCGCGCACCGGGCGGGCTTCTTTGATATTCTTGCCGTCCATTTCGGGGCGGATCTTCACAAAGTAGGCCTGCACGCTGGCTTTTTTGCCCTTCTGGAACTCGGTGATGGTCATGTACTCATAACCGCGCGGGCAGATGCTCTTGTGTTTGTCGTCAAGCTTCAGCGGCAGTTCGCCGTTGTAGGCTTCGGAAACCTGTGCGATCAAGCTGGCGTTATTTTCGTGAACCAAGCGGAAGTGCAGTTTTGCACTCATGCTCAAAAGCTGCTGCAGCTGCATTTTTTCGCTTTTGGAAGTGATCGGTACTTTCAGCGAAATAAGTTTTGAACCGGCCGGAGCAATTTCAGATTCAAAGATCTTGTTGTTTTCCAGACGCTTGCGCAGGATTTCGATTGCCACGTCGCGGTAACGGTCGAACTCGTCATCGCTGATTTCAGCATCGGCATCCTGTTCCAGACGCAAGGTGAATTCGACCCCGCCGGCCAGGTCGATACCGCGGCGGATGGAGGCACTGGTGAGTTTGCGCAGCGAACTGGCCGCGTCCGCGTTATTGCTGGCTTCATCCGGGAGTTTGGCGATCTCGGAGATCATGACGCCTTTGTTATCTGCGGCCATGACCAGCGCTTTGGCATCAAAGAGTTCCGGATCTTGCTGCTGCAATTTCTTTGCGTCTTCGATCAGCTCTGCACCTTGGGCGGAATCGGAGTCTTTAAGTACGGATTTGAATGTTTCATAAAAGTCGCGTTCCTGCAGCGGGTAGGTCGACCAGGCAAAAATACCGATCACCAGCAAAGCAAGAATGGTTCTCAAAATAACCGGGCGTTTTTCATTGACTGCCATAGTTGAGATTTTCCTGTATTTGTTGCAAAAAGCGATTTTTACTTCTTTTCTTCGGTTTTTTCGGCTTCTTTTTCTTCGTCAATAACCATGGCGATACCGTTCTTGACGATTTCAACCGGCGGCATTTTGTCGGCCAGTTCGATCATCACAGTATCGGTTTTGACCTCCACGACTCTGGCGGTAAAGCCGCCGATGGTGCGGATCTTGGTGCCTTTGACCATGGAGTTGTACATGGCCTGCTGTTTTTCGCGCTGCTTTTTCTGCGAACGGCTGGAAATGAAGCTCATCACTACCACTACGACCAGCAGCGGGATCATAAAGCTCCACATGCTGCCCTGGCCATTGGCCAACAGAATCGAATCAATAATCATTTTTTTCTCCTTTTTTATTTGATTATTACTTTTCGCCTAATACACTATTAAAGATAAACTATACACCAAAAAAGCGTTTTTCGCAAGTCAACAGGTCTGATTTGTTTAACAATTTTGATTTTTTTAACAATAAAACCGCTCCGAAGCCCCTGTCGGGGGCTAAACGGCTATGGAATCGGATCAGACTTGCTGATATTCAAAGTTTTGAATCACTTACAAAAATTTCTTCAGATTTTCTGATAACCGCTGCCGGGCGCGGGCCAACCGGGATTTTACTGTACCGATTGAGCAATTCTGCTGCCGGGCGATTGCATTGTATGATAAATCGCAAATGTAACGCAAATAAACGGTACGGGCACTGACCGGCGGAAGTTGATGCAGTTCTTTGAGCAACAAGCGTTTGAATTCGTAATTACTGAGTTGATAAAACGGCTGTTTGGCGGCGGAATCTTTCTGGTTTCTGACTTTTCTGACCAGATTTACATTCAGCATATTATCCAGACTTATGATCTGGTGCCAGGTGCGTTCATGCCGCAGTTTGTTCAGAGCGGTATTGACCACGATCCGGTGCAGCCAGGTCGTGAGGGCGGCCTGGCCGCGGAAATAAGGTAATGCCCGGCAGGCTTTGAGCAGCGAATCCTGCACCACTTCTTCGGCATCACTGCGGGTTTTGACGATCGAAAAGGCCAACGCGTGGAGCTGGCGGCTGTATTGGCTGATGATCACTTCAATACTTCCGTCGGAGATCTGGTTGGATGTTGCCGGCGGCTGGCTTGGATTTTTACTCTGCTTTACAGGGCGGCGCATGATTTAACTCCTTTCCCGGCACGTTCCTGAATAGAGGAGGGTAATTAATCTTATTAAGATAAATATTAAGTTGTTTTAATATTAATTTAACTTAATATTATGAAAAATCAAGCCGTAGGTTTAAAAAAATATGCTTTTTATTAATTTTACAGTAAAAAAGCGGTGGGTTAAATTAAGTTATTTCATTAATTCAGCCGGAAAGGGCGGATTTAAAAGATACGACCCTCACTGCTTTTATTTACAGTGAGGGTCGGGTTCAGAGTCGGAATTCATCGCCGGTTGCCCCGTTTGTTATTGTGATTGTTGCGTTGTGTCTGGCGAACATGACGCTGCGGCGCGGGTTTGCGCGGCGGCTCGTAACGGTGATTGCGCTGCGGCGCTCTGACCACCACCGGCCGCGGCGTTATCACCGCCGGGCGGGGAGTCGTTACTACCGTCTGATATTGCGGGACTACCACCGGAGTCGGGGCGATGACTTCGCGCACCAGATGCACGATTCCGGCCGCCAATTTCAAACCGTCGTTACCGCGGTCATGTTTCCTGCCGTGAGGCGCCGCCATTGTTTCCGGAACTGCCAGCATAACTGCTGCCATACCAACCAGACCGATCATCATCTTTTTCATAATCTTGCTTCCTTTCTTGAGTTTTTGTTTTTGCGACCCCGGTTGGGTTGCTGTTCAATCATATAAATGACTGACTGGTCAGTTTTATTGTTGAAAAAATAAAAAATCAGAAAAAAATTTTATTTTGAGCTTAAAATAGCTGAAAAATATTTTTCAAACCGGTTATACGATTACTCATTACGCGGCCGAAGGAGATAAAAGGGGGGCAAAACTATTCAGAGTTTTGCAACACAATGAAGCTCGCCAACAGCTCATGCGGCGGAACGCCGCAAAGCCCGGCTTGCCGCGGCGTAGCAATGCGAAGACGGGTCAGGGCCGCGAACGCATGAGA
>SUWA01000013.1 GCA_015061695.1 Lentisphaerota bacterium | reverse complement strand
GCCGCGCGCAGGCTATTTTCGGTTATCTGCCCCGGGAAGTCCAGCAGCATGTGGCCAAACGGCTTTATTTATCCGAAGCCCAGGTTTCCGGTGTGGTGAGTTTTTACAATTACTTTACCACCAAACCCAAAGGCAAATACTGCGTGGATATTTGTCTGGGTACGGCCTGTTACGTCAAAGGTTCGCAGAATATTCTTGCTGAAATTGAACGGCTTCTGGGCGTAAAGGCAGATACAGATCCGACACCTGACGGGCTTTTTTCCATTTCGGCGCTGCGCTGTGTAGGTGCCTGCGGTCTGGCCCCGGTCATGATCATCAACGGCAAAGTCTACGGCAAACTCACCGCGGCCCAGGCGGTCGAAATCATCAAAGAATACCAACGTCAGGGGTAAATATATATGAAAAAGATCACCTCGCAAGCTGAATTGCTTGAGTTATACAATCAGTCCAAAGGTTTGCTGGCGCTGCGTTTGACCGATCAGCACAATATCCAATCGCAGCAAAAGGAGATCCTCTGCTGCGGCGGGACCGGCTGCCATGCCTCGGAATCATTGAGTCTGATGCAGCATTTGCGCGAAGAATTGCGCAAATACGGTTTGGAAAAAGATGTCAAAGTTGTTCAAACCGGCTGTTTCGGTTTTTGCGCCCAGGGCCCGATCGTCAAAGTAATGCCGGACAACGTATTTTATGTGCAGGTAACGCCCGGCGATGCCCGCGAGATCGTGGAAAAACATATTATCAGTAAAGAGCTGGTCGAACATCTGCTCTTTGTTGACCCCATGCTTAAAGAACGTATCCACGACTACGAAAAAATGTCGTTCTACGCCAAGCAGAAGCGTATAGCATTGCGCAACTGCGGCTTGCTCAATCCGGAAGATATTACCGAATATATTGCGCACGAAAGTTATCAGGCGCTGGCCAAAGTTCTCTTTGAAATGACGCCGGAAGCTGTGGTGCAGGAAGTCCTCAACTCCGGTCTGTGCGGCCGCGGCGGTGCCGGCTTCCCCACCGGGCTCAAGTGGAAGATCGCAGCCGGAGTCAAGGCCGAAGAAAAATATATCGTCTGCAATGCCGACGAAGGCGACCCCGGTGCATTCATGGACCGCTCCATTCTGGAAGGCGACCCGCACAGCATTATCGAAGCTATGGCTATCGGGGCCTACGCCATCGGGGCCAAACAGGGTTACGTTTATATCCGTGCGGAATACCCGCTGGCACTGGAACGTCTGACCAGCGCCATCGAACAGGCGCGTCAGCTTGGGTTGCTGGGCAAAAATATCATGGGGACAGATTTCTGCTTTGATATTGACTTCCGCCTCGGTGCCGGCGCATTTGTCTGCGGCGAAGAAACTGCGCTCATCCACTCCATGGAAGGTCAGCGCGGCGAACCGACCACCAAACCGCCCTTCCCGGCCAACGTCGGCGGCGGCATCTGGGGTTGCTCGACCAACGTAAACAACGTGGAAACTTACGCCTCGATCCCGGTCATCATCCAAAAGGGTGCCGAGTGGTATCGCTCGATCGGCAACTGGAACGCTGAATTTGATGAAAACGGCAACTGGGTACGTTCGATCAGCGGCAACGCCGGAACCAAGGTCTTTGCACTGGCCGGACAGATCAACAACGTAGGCTTGGTGGAAGTGCCGATGGGAACGACCCTGCGCGAGATCATTTATGAGATCGGTGATGGTATTTCCGGCGGGCGCGAGTTCAAAGCCGTGCAGACCGGCGGTCCTTCCGGCGGCTGTATTACCGCCGAAAATCTGGATACACCTATTGATTACGGCAATTTGCAGAAGATCGGTTCCATGATGGGGTCCGGCGGTATGATCGTACTTTCCGACAAAGATTGTATGCCGTCGATGGCCAAATTCTATCTGGAATTCACTAAAGACGAGTCCTGCGGCAAATGTACTCCGTGCCGTATCGGCAACCGCCGGATGCTGGAAATGCTCGAAGCCATCTGCAACGGCAACGGTACCGAAAAGATGCTCGTGGAACTCGAAGCGCTGGCCAAAACCATTGCCGACACCGCGCTTTGCGGGCTGGGACAAACCGCGCCCAATCCGATTTTGAACACGCTGCGTTACTTTAAAGACGAGTATCTGGCCCATGTCCGCGACAAAAAATGTCCGGCCGGCAACTGCCCGAACCTCTATACGCTTACCATCACCGATGACTGCGTGGGATGTACCAAATGCAAACGCAACTGCCCGGTGGAAGCTATCACCGGCGAACTCAAGCAAAAGCATTATATCGACCCGGCCAAGTGTATCAAGTGCGGTCAGTGCATCGACAACTGCCCCAAAAAAGCCATTGTCAAAGGATGAGTGTTCATTATGGATAATAAAATGGTCAATCTTACGATCAACGGCAAAGCCGTTTCTGTTCCGGCTAATTCTACGATTCTGGATGCGGCCCGTCAGCTCAATATCAAGATCCCCACGCTCTGCCATTGCGAAAAAATCGGCGGCTGTGCGGTATCCAACAACCCGGCCTCCTGCCGTATTTGTGTGGTGGAAGTGGAAAACCGCCGCAACCTTGCGCCCTCCTGCGCCACGCCGGTAACTGAAGGCATGAAGGTGCATACCAACAGCCAGCGAGCGCTCAACGCCCGCCGGACGATTTTGGAACTGCTTTTGAGCGATCACCCGCAGACATGTCTGACTTGCGCCAAAAACCGCAGCTGCGAATTACAGGAACTTGCCGCCGAATTCGGTATTCAGGAAATCAAATATGCCGGGGAGCGCAACCGCTTCAAGCCGGATACCTCCAGCGAAGCGATCATGCGCGACCTCTCCAAGTGCATCATGTGCCGCCGGTGCGAAACGGTCTGCAACAAGATCCAGACCGTAGGCGCGCTGACCGGTTACGGCCGCGGCTTCAACGCCAAAGTCGGCACGGCCGGTTTGATTCCGCTGGCCGAGTCCAACTGCACATTCTGCGGTCAGTGCGTCAACGTCTGCCCGGTGGGAGCCATTACCGGTATAAGCTATGTAAAGAAGGTGTGGGCCGCGATCAACGATCCGACCAAGACTGTGGTGGTGCAAACGGCTCCGGCCGTGCGCGTGGCCGTCGGTCAGGAATTTGGTTTTGAACCGGGTATGCCGGTAACCGGCAAACTGGTAACGGGGCTGCGGGCGCTGGGTTTTGACAAGGTGTTTGACACCAACTTTTCGGCCGACCTGACGATCATGGAAGAAGGCAATGAAATCGTTCAGCGGATCAAAAAGAACGAAAATCTGCCCATTCTCACCAGTTGCTGTCCCGGCTGGATCAATTTTATCGAACACAACTATCCGGAATTGCTGCACATTCCCAGCTCGTGCAAATCGCCGCAGCAGATGTTCGGTGCGATCGCCAAAAGCTATTATGCCGAAAAGATCGGTATCAAGCCGGAAAATCTGGTAGTGGTATCGGTCATGCCCTGTCAGGCAAAAAAATACGAAGCCGCGCGCGAAGAATTTTCGCACAACGGCGTGCGCGACGTGGATTATGTGGTAACCACCCGCGAACTCTGCAAGATGTTCAAAGAAGCCGGGGTGAATCTGGCCAATCTGGATGACGATAAATTCGACAGTCCGCTGGGTGAATCCAGTGGTGCGGCCGATATTTTCGGCGTAACCGGAGGCGTGCTGGAAGCCGCCTGCCGTTCGGTCTATTTTATGCTCAACGGCAAAAATCTGGAAGGCGATGCGATCAACTTCCGCGCCGTGCGCGGACTGGATGGGATCAAAGAAGCCACGATCCAGCTCACGCCCGAAAAGAGCATCAATGTGGCGGTCTGTTCCGGTCTGGGCAACGCCCGGAAAGTGTTGGATATAGTGCTGAAAGATCCCAACCGGTTTCAGGCGATCGAAATCATGGCCTGTCCCGGCGGTTGTATCAACGGCGGCGGTCAGCCCTTCCTGCACGGCGATTCAGCATTGCTCGAAAAGCGCATGAAGGGGCTTTATACTGAAGACGAAGGCAAAACTTTGCGTCTTTCCCACGAAAACCCCGACATCAAAAAACTCTACGCCGACTATCTGGGCGAAATCGGCGGCGAAAAAGCCCACCACTTGCTGCATACACACTATCACAGCAAGTAAGATACATCTCCTTTTTCAAACCTTTTCCTGGCCATTTTTATTTTTGCTCTGCAAAAATAAAAATGGCCGAGTTCGTTAAAGCAAGATGAGGTTATCGGCAGGGCCGTCTATTGCTTACCGCAGGGTCGGCAAGCAACGCAAGGTATCGGACTTATCGGACTTGTCGGACTTGTCAGACTTGTCAGACTTGTCAGACTTGTCAGACTTATCAGACTTATCGGACTTATCGGACTTGTCAGACAAACGCTCCCACTATGCCCCGGCAACGCCGCCCTCAATCGGCTCGCACGAGCGCGACGCGGAAGCCGAGGGTGCTGACGCGAACATCCGGGTAACAGTAGCTCCGGCACGCTGACCGGCAGTTAACAGCGTCGTAGCGCCAACTGCCGCCACGGTACACGCGGTGCGAGACATCGCTATCACGATAGTTGCGGGTAAACTCGGCTTTTACATTACTCAAAACATGTGTATAATTATCAAGACACCATTCCTCGACATTACCGTGCATATCGTATAAGCCCCACGCGTTGGGAGCGTAACTTTTTACCGGAGTTGTTTTACCGATACTTTTACCTTTTATCGAGGTATTATGAGGATAGTTGCCATCGCAATTAGCTTTATCGCCATTCAAACTATCTCCCCAACTGTAAGAGGTTTTACTGCCGGCTCGGCAGGCAAACTCCCACTGGGTTTCGGTCGGCAGGGTAAACATCCAACCCGCCGGAGCATACTCATTCAGGCGTTCGCAAAACGCCATGGCTTCGTGCCAATTTACATAATACATCGGGTAATCTTTACCTTCTCCGTACAATTGGAGAAATCCCGCCTTTTTGCGCTGATCGTCAATCGTAGTTCCCATAATTGCTTGCCATTGACCTTGGGTGACTTCCGTTACACCCATGTAGAAATCCTTGGTAAGTTTCATATCTCTGGTATTACCATCTTCCCCCATGGTAAAGCGGCCGGCTTTGATCTGTTTAAGCTCTATTTTTACATCCCCCGGCAGGGTCCGGGTTATTGTATCTCCCAAGTTTGAACGAACATATTGAACTTCGGATTGACGCTTGCGTTGTTCTTCGGCTTTGCGCTGCTCTTCAATCTTGCGTTGTTCTTCGGCTTCAACTTGCTCCTCAAAAAAACTTCCTTTCGGCGATGTTTTTTTGGCACTGCCATTGCTGTCAAATGTTGCCAAACAGATAATAACCCCTATCGCCACAAAAGGCAAGATACACAACCAGATTATCCTATCCCGCTTTTTGACTCTGGTGTTTTCCATAATTTGCCGGGCTTCGGCCTCGGCACGTTGGCGCGCAGCTTCTTCCGCACGGCGGAGGGCGGCCGCTTCGGCTTCCGCCTGACGTTGGGCTTCGGCTTCGGCGCGTTGCCGCGCAGCTTCTTCCGCTTTGCGTTTGGCTTCGGCCTCCGCTTCGGCGCGGCGGAGGGCGGCCGCTTCGGCTTCCGCCTTACGTTGAGCTTCGGCTTCGGCGCGTTTACGCGCGGCCTCTTCTTCGGCTTTGCGTTTGGCTTCTTCGGCGGCTTTCCGGTTGATTTCGCGCTGCTGCTGAATACCTTGCAGAATAGCTTTGAGTTTATCATCCGCAAAGCGGTTGGCCAGTTTGAAACTTTTTTGAGTTTCCAACTCTTTTGCATTGATCAATTCTTCGGCGCTGGCCCGTCTCAACTCGCCTTGCAAGCGGTAAAAATAAGCCCAGCAATTTTCCGGCTCGGAGTCCAAAACACGCTCGCAATATTTTACTGCATTTATCCAATCGCTGTTTTCCAGAAAAAGTTCCACCCGGCGCAACAGCGGATTGACGGTTTCCGGCGGTGTTTGCGGAACAGCTTGCGGTGGAATATTAATTGCAGCACTCTTATTTACCGTTTGAACTTCGCCAGACATAGCTCCGGCAAATTCTTTGCAAGTAGCAAAACGGTCTTTCGGGTCTTTATTTAAGGCTTTGGCTACCGCGTTGCGGACAGCTGCGGATACATCTGGCAGGGGGCGCGGGGTGCGGTTCAGCACACAGTTGTACATAATATCTTTATCCGGCGTGTCAAACGGCGGGTGGTCGGCAAAAATCTCATACACCGTGGCGGCCAGTGCATACTGATCGCTGGCGGCCTCCGGCGGATCACCGCACCACTGTTCGGGGGCCATATAGGGCAAGGTCCCGCTGGTATCAAGTTTCTGTTGCGAAACCCGGCTCATGGTGCTGTGGATCTGGGCCGCCAGACCGAAGTCCAGCAGTTTGACGTTGCCAGCTTTATCCACCATGATATTAGCCGGTTTGATGTCCCGGTGCAGGATTTTTTGAGTGTGCGCGTAATCCAACGCGTCGGCAACCTGTTTGACCAGTTTTATGACCAGACTTTCGGAAAAGTTGTTGTTGGCTTTGGCTATTTCAAGATATTCGCGCAGCTCAACGCCGTCCACAAACTCCATGATCAGGTAATAAAGGCCGTTATTTTTATCCTGAACCAGCGCGTTGTAACGTGCTATATGCGAGTGGGTAAGGTTGTATACAAGTCCAAAGTTCTTTTCCAGCCGCTTCATTTCCGCCAGACTTCCGGAAAGCTCCGGCGCCAGCGTTTTTACCGCCACAGAAACCTTGCCTACGGTATCAAAACACTTATACACCACACCCATGCCGCCGCGGCCCAGTACGGATTCGACCCGGTATTGATTGGCAATCAAAGTCCCTACCGCGTGTTCATCGGCAACTTGCGAGCGCGCTCCGCCCGGCAATGGGATATTAAACAAAGTCGGCGCACCGCCGCCTTTGAAGCCGGAAAAGTCCTGTGTATCGTCTGACATCAGAAATCCCCCCATATTTTATATTAAAGATTATTTTATACATTCAATAATGTAACACCGCAACGCGCTTTTGACAAACTGCGCAACATAGTGTTAGAGCCAAAAATCACGTTTTTCTGACAACTGAAACCGATTTTTCACAAAAAAAAACAGAGCCGCTCCATACACAATACAGCAACTCTGATTTTCAGCAAAAAATACGTTCGCCAGCGCCGGTCAGCGTTTGCGGAACCAATTGAATATATTGAAAGAGGATTTTTTGACCGGCACGCGTTCCAAAACCGCATTGGGGTCTTCGATAACTTTGCGGGCATTTTTCTGCAGTACCACAGCCGCGTCGGGCCCCAGCTTATGTGCAACAGCATTGTAGGCTTCCAGCAGATAACTGGGCCGTTTGTTATCGTCGTGCGCATCGGAAGCAATGATCTTGCCCCAGCCTTTTTCCAGCAGTTTCCACCCCATTTTCCGGGCATCCGAACCGAACTTGCCCACCAAGCTGCCGGCAGTGATCTGGTAAACCACACCGGATTCAGCCAGTTTTTCCAGCTCCGGCAGCATTGATTCCGGGAATGTACGCTCCGGATGCGCGATTATCAGCGTGTAGCCGGCGTTGAACAGATTATCCACCGTCAGCTGAAATTCCGGCGGAAAAGAGGGCATCCTGAAATCCATAAGCACAAAACCTGATTCACCGCCGCCCAGCGCTATGTAGGGCGGTTCAGGCGGGAAACTGCGGGCATTGTATTCGCCGCCGCGCAGCACTTTGATACCGTATTTTTCAGCCAATGCCACCACTTCCGGCAAATTGGCTTCGTACTTGACCATATCGGTACGCGGCAGCATGTGCGGGGTGGCAGTGATCACTTTGATGCGGTTTTTGACTGCATCCTGCAGCATGGCTTCGGTATCAGCTGCGTTACGGGCTCCATCATCCACCCCGAAAAGCAGATGATTGTGCAAATCGTAGAGATTTTCTATAACTTCCGGCATACAGGTCCCCCTTTGCGGTCAGATCAATCCTGCGCTTCGTTTTCCTGAACTTCGTCCTGTTCGTTATCGGGCATATACTGGTAGTAGTAATGCTGATAGTTGTAGTAATAGTCGCCGCGGTTCTGCAGCTGGAAGCGGTTGATGACCAACCCGCCCAACCGGACATTGCTCTTGCGCAAACGGTCGATGATCATGCGCAGTTTGTCGGTATTGGCGCTCTTGTAATTACAGGTAATGATGGTGCTGTCGGCCAGATTGCCGAGGATCATCGGGTCAGCAAAACCCAGCGTCGGCGGTGCATCGAGGAAGATGTAATCGTAGTTCATGGACTGCTCGCGCAAAAAGTCTTCCAACCGGCGCGAACCGAGCAAGTCCGTGGGGTTGACCGGGATCGTACCGCAGCTGAGAACATCCAGCCCCGGAACTTTCACATCGCGATGCACCAACTCGTCAAAACTCTTTTTGGAAACCAGCAAGTCCACCAGACCGACTTTGTTGGAAAGTTTGAACACCCGATGCTGACGGGGGCGGCGCAAGTCAACGTCCACCAGCAGAACGCGCTTTTCGATCTTGGCGATCGAAACCGCCAGACTGCTCATAACTGAACTCTTGCCATCGCCTTTGTTGGCACTGGAAACCAGAAAGATCTTGGCCCGGCCGGTTTCCGGCAGCAGATACTCCACATTAACCCGCAGAGAACGCACTGCTTCGCCAAAGGTCGATTTGGTATCCTGCGCCCAGAGTTCGGTACCATTGCCGGCAGTAACTTCCGGCAGCACGCCCAGCACCGGCAGATTGAAATCATTTTCCAACGCCTTGATGTCGCGGATGGATTTATCCATATAGTCGATCAAAAACCCGATCCCCATGCCCAGCAGCAATCCCAACAGCAGACCGCTGACCGTGTAAAGCAGCGGCCGGGGTGAAACTTTGCCGGCATTTTCAGCTTCTTCGATCACCCGGATATTTTTCATATCCAGCTTGGCACCGGCTTCATGGCAGAAGATTTTGGCGGCCAGGTTGATGATTTTTGGCGCCATTTTCTGATTGCCGCACAAGACCGAAACTTCCACCATGCGGGTACGCGGTTTGAGCTGGGCCGAAAGTGTGTATTTGCCTTTGACTGCAGCAAACTCATCGCCCAGTTCGGCGCGGAGAGCTTCATCAATACGGCTGCGCAGGCTCTTGGTTTCCAGCAATGCCTGCAAGTCAGGCAAAAGTTGAGTTACCAGTGTTACCTGCTGCAAGGAGGCTTGCAATTCATAGTCAGGAGCCTGACGGCGGCTGACTTCGGGCTTTTCTTCGCTCTTCGAGTTGCCTTTCTGTGCATCTTCAGCAGAATCAGCTTGCGATTCATCGTAGTTCTGACTGTCGCCGCTGGGCAAGGCGTAGATCAATGCCGTAGCTTTATAAACCGGTTTGATCACCCATGTTGCCACAGCAAACCCGATCAAACCACCGGATATTCCCATGATCACAACCAACAGCCAAAACCGTTTAAGCGCACGCAACAACAACGCCAGATCAATGGTTTTACCGCCCGAATTTTCCATAACTGCAACCTCTTTTATTATGTTAATTTTTTTGCAATATACATCCAATACATTACATGCCGCACAATGCGGTGATTACATTAATATATAATATAATCCGGCAAACGCATTTTGCAAGGTTTGTCCGGAGTTTTTTCACCATTCCGAAGTCTTACAAACCGGCATAACAGCTCCCCCTGATACCGTAATACGGATAAAAAAATCAGCAGAAACACTTTTTCACATTGATCTTGCCCGCTTGTCAGGCACAAGCCACCACCCAAGAGCAGATGCCATGTCCCAAACAGTTGAAACTCCCCGGCTGCAGCCGGAATACTCACCATGCCGCCCGGCAACGATACGACTTACGGCGAATTTGCCGCAGCAGCATGGCCAAGCAAACTGCATAAGGAGTGCTGCTGGCATACAATGGATTCCATCCGGACAAACGGAACATAAAATAATCGCCGGCATATTGCTGAAATATTGAAAAACAGATCAATAAAAGCCACGAACAAACGATTGAGCGACTAAATATGCGTCAAGAACATTGATTTTTTAATTTTTTTTATATTTCAGAGTTGCTTTTTACAAATTAAGTGCTAATTTTCTCATGTACACATTTTGCGTTGGTATTTTTAATGCAAAAGTGTCGTAAACTGAAAAAACAAAAAACAATAAAAAATAAAAAAATACGGCGATCGGCACTCTGTTATTTGCAGTTCCGGCAGGATTGTTGGGAGCAATCCGGGGGAGACAAAAGCAGCGGACCGTAGCCCCAAACGGAGATGTCTATGAAGATATTCAATGTTGTGTTGGCAGTTTTGATCTTTTTACTGGCAGTAGCCTCGGCTGTGTTCTCTTTCTTTCTGTTTGAAAAACGGGCCCAGCTGGTTGACAGCTACAGCACTCTGACCAAACAATATGCCAAAAGCGCCAAAGATTTGGATGGCAAAACCGGCAAAAATGTTGCCAAAAATATTACAACTGATCAATTGAGCCACAGTAATGTTGAAAATCTTGATGCCAAAATGAAGGAGTTTGACCTGCTGGTTGCCGATGTGATCAAAGAACGCGATGCGATGGCGGAAGCACTGGTCACGATCGCCGAAAAACTGGAACTGCAGGGGTTTACGGTTGAAGATTTCCAGAATATCACTACTTACGAGGCCAAACTTGCCGAGTTGAACAATCGGGTAGCCACCTACAAATCCAGCCACGACCAGCTTTTGCAGAAAGTTCAAAACACCTACAGCAAACTGGCTTCCATGCCTGCGGTCAGACACAAAGTTCCGGGCCGTATTTCTGCGGCCGATCTCCGCGGCGCCAACATGAGCAACAAGTATGCCCCCATCGACAACGCGATCGCCGAACTGGATAACCGCAACAAAGGTTTTGAAAATGTCGCCCGCAGTCTGTCCCGCAAAGTCGGTTCCGGCAATTTGGCGCTTACCGGAACCTCCTATGCGCAGGATTTCAGAAAGCTCGAAAACGGTGTTACTTCCATTATCAATGCCCGCAACAAAGCCCAGAGCGATCTGCGGGCTGAAATCAACAAAGTAAATCAGCTCAACCGCGAAGTTGCCAGCCTCAAACGCACTATTGCCCAGCATACCAAGACCATCGCTGCCCACAAGCAGGAAATCAAAGATCTCCGTCAGACGATGATGGTTCCGGAACAGCGTGCGCCGAAAAAGGATAAGAGCCGCGAAGCGCTGGATATGATCCGTACCCAGGGTAAAGGCAAAGTTCTTTCCGTGGATGACAAATACGGCATCGTGATCATTTCGCTGGGCAAAAAGACCCGCGTGGTTGAACAGTTCGGCAAACAGACCAACGTGCTGGATCCGCAGATCCCGGAAGGCTCCGAACTTATCGTGGTCCGCAACATGCCCAGCGGCAAGGCTGAACATATCAACTCGCTCAAGATCGTAAAACTTGATGATCATTGCTCGGTCGCCGAACCGCTGAATAAAGACGGCAGCAAGCCCGTGATGGCCGGCGACGTAGTCTACTTTACGGACAGCGAAATCGAAGCAATCATCAAAAACAGAAAGTGATGAGCTATGGCCAGCAAATCTGATTTTTTGCACCTGACACGTTCAGTGCTGATCGTGTTGTCATTTCTGCTGATGCTCGCCGTAATTGCGTTCCAGTGGATGGAAATCGAACAATACGGCATCAAGGATCATATAACTGAAACCTTGAGCGGTTTGTTTGAATCAGCTCCGGAAAGCACACCGTCCAGTGACAACACCCCGAATGCCGACAATGCTGGCATGGGCGATGAAAGCGCTGCTGCCGGAGAAACATCCGGTGAAACGTCTGATGAAGAATCGGACGAAGAGTCTGATGAAGAATCTGAAGACGATTCCGAGTAAGACTGCCCGGACGGGAGAATATAATGTCTGATGAGATAAGTAAAATCACAATCAGGACAACGAAAACCACGGCGGTACTTACCGCGGTGGTTTTTTTGTTGGCGGCGGTTGCCGGATGCCATCACAGCGGACGGCACAATAGAGCAGAACATACTGAAATCCACCGGGGGCAATACCGGTCGGATAAACAGCAAAGTCCCCGCCGCCCGGCCAGACGCAGAGCCAGAGATTACAGCCGTTTGCCGGGAAACTATCCGGCCGATTGGCAACGGTCAACGATCGGACGCTGAAGAAAAAATTGCAACAATCAGACCGCTTAACCGGTCATAATCCATAAACCGTTCCGGCTGAAAAAGCGCAACGGTTTTTCAAGTTATATCAGGAAAGTATTTTATGTCGGAAAAAGAAAACAGCGGCGGTAATTTGACCCCGCGCGCCCGCAAGGCGCTGCAGCTTGCTCAACAGGAAGCCGAGCGGCTCAACTGCGATTGCGTAGGCACCGAGCATCTGTTGCTGGGGTTGCTTTCGTTGAACGAAGGCGTAGCAGTAGATATACTCAATTTAATGCAGATCAGCTTGCCTGATCTCCGGCGCGAGGTGGAAAATTCTGCCCGCCATGCCGGCAACAACTTGCAGAAAATGGGCAGTTTGCCACTGACCAACCGCATGAAAAAGATCATTCTGCTGGCCGCCACCGAAGCCAAGATCATGAATTACAACTTCATCGGCACCGAGCATCTGCTGCTGGCGCTGCTGCGCGATGGCGAGAGCGAAGCGGCCCGGATCTTGCGCAATATGAATGTGGACATCAATTCTGTGCGCACGGCAATTTTAAAAGCGCTTGATCCCGATTATCTGCCGGATAATCAGGAAAATGAACCATTTACCGCCCCGAACAGCAACCATCCTTCAGCCGCGCCCGGTGAATTGCCTACACTGAACAGTTTTGGACGCAACCTTACCGAGCTGGCCGCGCAAGGCGCACTCGATCCGGTGATCGGGCGTCAGAATGAGATCGCCAGGGTCGTGCAAATTCTCTGCCGCCGCACCAAGAACAATCCGGTGCTGATCGGCGAAGCCGGAGTGGGCAAAACCGCTATCATCGAAGGGCTGGCCCAGGCGATCGCCCGGCAGGAAGTTCCGGAAATACTCTGCGGCAAACAGGTTTACGCGCTGGATCTGACTTTGATGGTAGCCGGGACCAAGTACCGCGGCCAGTTTGAAGAACGCATCAAAGCGCTGTTGGAAGAAGTCCGTTCTTCGGGCAAAATCATATTGTTTATTGACGAGCTGCACACCATTGTTGGTGCCGGCGGGGCGGAAGGCGCTATGGATACAGCTAATATTATCAAACCGGCGCTTTCCCGCGGCGAACTGCAATGCGTAGGGGCGACCACGCTGGATGAATACCGCAAAGGAATCGAAAAAGACGCCGCATTGGAGCGTCGTTTTCAGCCGGTAATGGTCAATCCTCCGGAAGTTGCGGAAGCAATAAAAATCCTGCACGGCTTAAAAAAGACCTACGAAGCGCATCACCATGTGCGCTATACAGATGAAGCACTGACAGCGGCAGTCAAACTCTCCGACCGCTACATATCCGGGCGTTTCCTGCCGGACAAAGCCATTGATATTATGGACGAAGCCGGGGCGGCGGCGCGCATCAACCACACACTGACGCCGCCGGATACCGGTAAACTTGAAAAAGCGATCAAAAAAGCGGCTCAAGATAAAGAAAAAGCTATCGCTGATCAGCAGTTTGAAGCCGCAGCGCGTTGCCGCGATGAAGAACGGCGGCTGCGTGCCGAGCTGGAAAAAGTGCTGAATGACCACCATAACGCCCAACAGGAAAACTGCCCGGTGATCGGCTTGAACGAAATCAATGCGGTCATGGCCCAGCTGACCGGCATCCCACTGCAGCAGATGCAAGCCAACGAAGTTACCCGCCTGCTGCAAATGGAAACAGCGGTCAAAGAGCGCGTTATCGGACAAGATGAGGCTATTTCGATCGTATCGCGTTCGTTGCGCCGCTCGCGGGCGGATCTTAAAGACCCGGCCCGGCCGATCGGTTCGTTCATATTCCTGGGGCCGACCGGGGTGGGCAAAACCTTGCTGGCCAAAGCGCTGGCCGAGTTCATGTTCGGCTCGGCCGATTCGCTGATCCAGGTGGATATGTCGGAATATATGGAAAAATTCAACGTCAGCCGTCTGGTCGGTTCGCCGCCGGGCTACGTCGGCCACGGCGAAGGCGGAGAGTTGACCGAGCGGGTTCGCCGCCACCCCTATTCGGTGGTGCTGTTTGATGAAATCGAAAAGGCCCACCCGGATGTTCTGCACATGCTGCTGCAGATACTCGAAGAAGGCAAGCTCACTGACTCGTTGGGGCGGAACATCGACTTCCGCAACACGGTCATAATCATGACCAGCAATGTAGGAGCCGAGGTAGTCAACCGCACAAGTTCGCTGGGCTTTGCTCCCGACAGCCAAACGGCAGCGGCCAAAGAGAGCGACCGCTTGCTGGCCATTGCAAAAAAATATTTCAAGCCGGAATTTCTCAACCGGGTGGATGATGTGATCGTTTTCCGGAAGCTCGACCGCAACGATCTGCTGGCAGTGGTCAAGGTGGAAGCCGGCAATGTGATCGACCGCCTGGCGGCGCGCGGAATCAGGCTGCAGCTCAACGAAAGCGCCATTGAGTTTCTGCTGCAAAAAGGCTTTGAACCCGAATATGGTGCGCGGCCGCTGCGCAGAGCAATTGAGCGTTATCTGGAAGACCCGCTGGCCGAGGAAGTGCTGAAAGGCAATGTTGCGGCCAATCAGAGTGTAAGCGTGGAAGTAAAAAACGATCATTTGGAGTTTACCGCCAAAGCATCTGAACCGGCCGGTCGCGCCCGGCGAAAAAAGAGTGTGGATAAGTAAATGTATTGTCTGCGTAAAAAATCTGTTGCCATGATCACGTTGACTCTGCTGTCAATAACAGCATATTGCGATGATTATCTGCAACAGATTTACGCCAGAGAACTCATTCACCGGCCGCTGACGACCGAACAGTTGACCGCCATCGAAGAGCAGCAAGTATCGCCGCATCAGGCGGCGGAATGGCTGCTGCAAGCCGGTAATTTCACCACCCACAGTGCGACTTTTGCGCCATATCTGCACCAACTTTATTACCGGCTGGGGCGGTTGACTTCCGACAGGAATACCGACTGGGATCCAGTTATTATCAACTGCTGCGCGGCGCTGGAGCGCTATCTGGCGCTGTTTCAGATGCTTGAAAAATATCCGGATCATGCCGGCGAACTGTTGTTGCCAACGCTGCCGGAAAATGCGCCGCTGCCGCTTACTGACCGGTCACCATACCCAAGTGAGCTTGTCTGGCATCCGCGCTGGCAAGCCGTTGCGGGGAAACGCTTTTCGGCAATATTTATTGCCCTGCCCCGCCGGGCCTTGCCGGCAGTAAAACTGATCGCGCAGCCGTTACAGTTGGCAGATAAGACCATTGAAGTCGATCTTATGAGTGTAAACTACATTCCGCAAAAAACAGCTCCGCTTATCCGGAAAGCCACGGTAAGCGATCTGACCGGCGGGATGCAAATCTGTCAACTGGTCATAGATATACCCGCCAACGCCACGCAAGGAGTTTATCACGGCAGAGTAATTGCCAAGCGCAATTCGGATGGAACCTTGCTTCAGGAATTGTTTTACCAACTTGAAATCACTCAACCCCCGCCGTCCCGGAATGGAGATTAATATTTATGCAATATCGCTGCAGCACTTGCCAACAGTTTTTTGACACCCTGCAAACCGATCTGACCGGCGGGGTATGTCCGGCTTGCAACCACCAGTTTCCCGGTATGTTTGCCGGCAAACAAGTGCGTGATTTTTATATCATCGGAGAACTCGCCCGCGGAGCCAACGGTGTAGTATATGTGGCCCAGCAGCCGCTGCTGCGGCGCGATGTGGCGTTGAAGCTGATAATCAACGAATTGAGTTCAGAACGCGAAAATATCGAGCAGTTTTTTGCCGAGGCCCGCGCCGTCGCCCGGATCAATCATCCCAACATCGTGCAGGCGCTGGCCGCCGGGGTGGACGAAAGCGGAGTGTGTTTTTTTGCCATGGAACTGATCGAAGGCGAAAGTCTGGAACATAAGCTGGATGAATACGGCGCGCTGGATTTTGCCGAGGCTATGCACATAGCGGCGCGCATTTCTGACGCTATGTCGTTTGCATGGCGCCGGGCCAAGCTGGTGCATGGCGATATAAAACCGGCCAACGTACTGATAACCGCCAAAGGCGAACCCAAACTGGCTGACCTGGGGCAAGCGCATTTTTGCGATGAAAATAGTCAAATCGACTCACTGATGGCCACCCCTTTATATGTGCCGCCGGAACTGGTGCGCGGCGAATACGACAAAATCGGCGCAAAAACCGATATTTACAGCTTCGGAGCAATGCTCTACGAGCTTTTTGCCGGTGAACCGCCGTTTTTCTCGCTGGATATGGATGAAGTCCTGCAAATGCAGTTAAGCGACAAACCGCAGCCGTTGAAATCGCGGTTGGGATTTTTTGATGAACGGCTTTCGGATTTTATTGATATGATGCTGGCCAAAAACCCCGATTTGCGTCCGGATAACTGGAACCGGGTAGCGGATTTTATGCGCAAGATCGAGTTGCGCACCAAGATCAAAGGCCGCTGATCCGACTTAAAAAACACAAAAAAAAGCGGTTCTGTTTTTACGCAGAACCGCTTTTTTTACTTGAAAAATGCTTCAGGGCAGCATATTCTTGATCGGCAGCTCTTCGAGCGTTTTAAGCGCACTGAAGATGATCGCAACCATCTGACCATTATAATCAAAACTGTCGTTGGAGTAGCAAACCATACCATCTTTATCAAATACGACCGCACCCAGCGACACGATACCCTCGGAGCGATCCATCAGATAACCGACCCGGCTGACACCGTAGGCATTGGCTTCGGCGGGGAGCTTGGCCGCATAGCGGGCAAACTCCTTATCTTTGGCCAGCGTTTCTCCGGCCGCCAGTTTTTTGGCCTGCCATTCCTGCACACCCTTGCCCAGATACAACACCAGACGATCCGCCTGCTTGCAAACGATTACATCTTCATCAATAACTGCACGTTCAGCCTTGGCGGGGTCCTGTCCGAACGTCTGACAGGCAACACCAAAAATCCGGTTGCCCTTATCCGGTACGGAAATCATCACGCGGGGAATCTCTTGAGTTATGTCCAGCGAGCAGACAATCACTTCCACTTTACCGGAGATACCTTTACTGAACTCTTCCAGCGAGCAGTTGAAGTTGTTTTTGATTTCTTTTTCCAACTCGCCCAACATTTCCGGCGGCAGCTGGGGAATGCTCTTGAGCAAACCTAAAATTTCTACCGTATTGAAATTGAACACACCGGCCAGCACCGCATCATCCGGCACCCGGGCGGCAAACGCCTGAAGCGAAGTTTTTTCGCCATCCAGCAGCCGCACCAGCAGCGGCTCGGGTTCGCTGCAATCCATGATCAGCACCGAGCGGTTGTGGTAAACAGGTTTCTGTTTGGAGTCTTCGGGAGCCAGCACTGTGGAACTGGCGCCATAGGCCTGCACCCGGTCAAGTCCGGTATATTTGCAAATCAGTTCCAGCACCGAACGCACCTGAACAAATTCCACATCCAGAGTTTTGACCTTGCCGTCGGGCAAAGTTGCCGCATAAGCATCCAGAATACGGCTCAACTGCGGTTTAAGTGCATCAATATCCGAAACCATGTAAAAAGTACCGCCTTGCTCCAGTTGGGCTGCTGCCTTCTGCACCGGAGTTGCCGCTGCGGGCTTGGCCTGAACCGTACTGCAAACCCCTACACTCAAAACCGCCCCCATAACTGCGGCTGACCAAAAACTTTTTTTGAACATAACGACCTCCTGTTTTTTGGTTGATAAAATCTTCTCCAAAAGTCTTTTCTGATACAAATTACAATAAAAAAACATATTTGTCAAATTTAAAATAGTATTTTAGTAAAAAAATCTGTGATCCCCACGATAATATGCAGAGTAGCTCCATTCAGCAGTATGTTACAAAAAAAAATAAAAAAAAATTATTTCAAGTGGAACAAACCCGATCCGATAGCCGTCCAATAGAGCGGATCCCCCCATTGGATTCCCATCCCGTAATCCGGTGCCGGGTCGGTGCAACGCCGATCCGGCACCGGTCTTTTCTGCCCGGCGCAACATGATATACCGGAAAAATGCCAAAAAAGAATAAAAAAGCTGAAAAAATCAGCTTAAAATACTTTCCATAAAGCAATTCTGGTGGTATATTATCAGGATTACATTTTTAAGTATTATCAACTCAATAAAATAACAGGATGTGAATATGACTCAAACAGTCAAAGTCGGGATCATCGGTTTCGGTACAGTCGGTGCCGGAGCAGCGGTGAATCTGCTGAAAAACCATGATGTAATTCTGGAACGTACCAATGTGGACATCAAACTCGTCAAGATCGCAGATAAAGATATTACCAGCGATCGCGGCGTGAAAGTCCCCGCCGAACTGCTTACCACCAGCGTGGACGAACTTATTGCCGAATCCGATATTGTGGTCGAACTGATCGGCGGCACCACCATTGCCGGCGATTTTATTCTTAAAGCCCTCAACGCCGGCAAAGCGGTGGTAACGGCCAACAAAGCGCTGCTGGCCACCCGCGGTGCAGAACTCTTTGCCGCGGCCGAAAAGAACAACTGCGACCTCTATTACGAAGCCAGTGTGGCCGGCGGCATCCCGGTCATAAAAGCGTTGCGCGAAGGTTTGGTTTCCAACAATATCGAACGCATGTACGGTATCATGAACGGTACCTGCAACTACATTCTTACGCGTATGGAAGCCGAAGGCGCGGCCTTTGATGCCGTACTTAAAGATGCGCAGGCCCTCGGCTATGCCGAAGCCAATCCCTCGCTGGACGTCGATGGTTTTGACACCGCTCACAAGGCAGCGATCCTGGCCGGTCTGGCTTATGGCAAATGGTTTGGTCTGGAAGCGGTTGTGGTCGAAGGCATCAGCAATATCACCCAGCTGGATATGAAAATGGCCGGCAAACTCGGCTACCGCTTCAAACTGCTGGCTGTTATCAAAAATATTGCCGGCGCGGTGCAGATCTCGGTAGCGCCCACGCTGATTCCCGCCAGCAGTATGCTGGGCGCGATCTCCGGCGTGTTCAACGGCGTGATGATCGAAGGCGATACCGTCGGACAGACCCTTTTCTACGGCCGCGGTGCCGGTCGTGATGCCACTGCCAGCGCAGTGGTGGCCGACATTACCGACGTAGCGTTGAATATTGCAACCAATGCGGTGCGGCGCGTACCGGCGTTCCGCGCCGGCAGCAAAGATGTGCCGCTGGTAAAGGCCGAAGAACTCTCCAACCGCTTCTATCTGCGTCTGGCAGTTCAGGAAAAGCCCGGCGTTGTCGCAGCGGTCAGCGATATTCTGGCCAAAAACCAGATCAGCATTTCCAGCCTGATGCAGCCGGAAAACGAAGCTCACGACGGACAGATCCCGTTGCTGATAGTAACCCACGCCACCAAAGAAGTCAATATGCGTAAAGCGATGAACGAAATCGCCAACCTTGACTGTGTGGACAGTAAAGTAAATATGTTCAGAATCGAGGACATCTAATCATGGCCAATTTGCACACTGTAGAAAAAATCGGTGGAACTTCCATGAGCCGCTTCGGCGAGCTGATGGACAATATCCTGATCGGCAAGCGTTCCGGTGCGGAACTTTACAACCGTATTTTTGTAGTTTCCGCTTACGGCGGGATCACCAATCTGCTGCTGGAAGACAAAAAGACCGGCGCGCCCGGTATCTACGGCTTGTTTGCTGCCGGCAACAATGACTGGGAACTTAAACTGGCGGAAACTCGCAACCGCATGATCGAATACAACCGCTCGTTCGAAAGCCTCGGGCTGGATCAGAGCATTGCGGACAACTTTGTCAATGAACGCATGGACGGTATCCGCGACAGTTTGCGCAACATTCTTAAACTGCGCACCTACGGCCACTTCCGTCCGGAAGACTATCTGCCCGCCACCCGCGAGTTCCTCAGTGCGGTCGGCGAAGCTCACAGCGCATTCAATGCCGTGGAGATCTTGCGTAAACACAATGTGAACGCTATTTTCATCGACCTCTCCGGCTGGAAGGAAAATGAGTCCGAAACGATCGAAGAAAATATCATCCGCCACCTTAAAGGTCTGAACTTTGCGGAATGTATGCCGATCGTTACCGGTTACGTCAAATGCGCCGACGGCATCATGAACCGTTTTGACCGCGGTTACAGCGAAATCACTTTCAGCAAGCTGGCGGTCGTTACCCAGGCGTGCGAAGGGATCATCCACAAAGAGTTTCACCTTTCCACCGGCGACCCCAAACTTATGGGCGCCGACCGGGTGCGCACTATCGGCCATACCAACTTTGATATTGCCGACCAGCTTGCAGATATGGCTATGGAAGCCATCCACCCCAAAGCCTCCAAAGAAATGGAACGCAACGGCATCAGCATCCGCGTCAAAAACGCCTTTGATCCGGAACACCCCGGTACGCTTATCAGCAGCGATTATGTGTCGCCCACGCCCCGGATCGATATGATCTGCGGCCGCAACGATATTGTCGGGATCGAGATCTTTGACTCCGGAATGGTCGGCCAGAGCGGTTACGACCACCGGATAACCGAAATATTGGCCAAGCACAAGATCAGCTATATTGCCAAAAATACCAACGCCAACACCATTACCCACTATGTGTCGGAAAAGAACGCCTCGCTCAAAGCCTGTTTGGAAGAGTTGGAGGCAACTTTCAGCCAGACGGCCCACATCCACCAGCGCAAAGTGGCCATTATCGGGGTCATCGGCAGCAATATGAAGATCCCGGGCTTCCTGGCCAAAGCGGCCACGGCACTTTCCAACGCCAATATCAACGTGCTGGCACTGGATCAGTGTATGCGTCAGGTGAATATGCAGTTCATCATCGAACGCGATGATTTCCAGCAGGCGCAAATCGCTTTGCACCGCAAGCTGGTGGAAAATATTGACTGACATTATGAGCGAGTATTTGGCCAAATATATTGCCCGATGCGGTGCTGCGGCCCGCAGAAAGGCAGCCGATCTGGTCAAATCCGGACAAGTTCAAGTCAACGGCCGGGTCATTACTGACCCGGCTTTTTCTGTTGATACGCGTGATCGTGTGCTGCTGCAGGGCCGGGAACTCACTCCGCCGGCAGACAATGTTTATATTATGCTCAACAAGCCGCCGGGTTATACCACCAGCCACAGCGACAAACACGCTGAACATCTGGCGATCGAGCTTATTGACTGCCCGGAAGCTCAAAGACTGCTGCCGGCAGGCAGGCTTGACCGGGAGAGCGAAGGCTTGCTGATATTTTCCAACGATGGTGATTTTATCCAGCAGCTTGCCCATCCGCGCTACGAAGTGCATAAGCGCTACAAAGTTACCTCCAGTATCGAGCTGGATCTTCCCCGCCGCCAAAAGATGCTCAATGGTATTTCTGATGACGGCGAAACGCTCCACGCCGTGAAAGTGATCCCCTGCCCGGAAGAAAAAAACACCTGTATAATTGAATTGAACGAAGGCAAAAAGCGGGAGATCCGGCGAATGCTCAAAGCGTGCGGTGCAGCCACTTTGCGTCTGCAGCGCATATCAGTGGGGCAAGTCCAGTTGGGCGATCTGCCGTTGGGCAAATGGCGTTTTCTGACCGAAAACGAAGTGGAAAGTCTGCGGAACAGATCCCGTTAAAACTCAAACACCCGAAGCGTTTTTGCGTTACGCTCCGGGTGTATGGATTCATTTCATTTATCAATCAAATCAATTCTGACGGCCTTCGATGGCGGCCAGCAGTATACCGCCGGCTAAAATCAGATAGGGATGCAGCTGAAATGCCGGCTTAATCGCCACTTCCAGTTTGAACACAAAAGGATTGAAGCGCTGTTTGTAATTCGCCTGCGGCCCGCAATTGGTATTCAAAACATATTCCTGCGGCACCAGATTGCACAAGAAACGCCGCACCAGAGCCAGTTCCATGGAGTCTTCTTCCAAAACTGCAACGACATTGCCGTAAGGATCGAGCATTTCCCACTTGTCGCGGATGAGCGAACTCCAGCCCTTGCGCCGCCACGATCCAAGCAACATACCGTTGGCCGGATCAAAGACATCATAACAGGCGCTGAAATCAATGATATTGCGCGCTTTGATCGTCAACAGTTCCCTCTGGCGGGTGCTATCCGTGTAGATCCGGATATCTTCTTTGAGTTTGAAAGCCTTTTGATGACAAAATCCGATCAGCTGGTCTTGCGGATTGTAAATATGAAAATCCTGACCGAATAATTTGAAAACTTTTCTGCGGATCAAATAATCGTACGCCATTTTCTACCCATTTTTTAATAAATTTTTATAAACAGATCCCGTAAACGATCCTGCTCAACGCCGCGGCCCGCTCTTGGGTTTGACAGTTACCACCCGGTCATTGTACAAACGGCGCACCGCCAGACGGACTTCGCTCTGACCGGCCAGTGCGGCCTGAAACTCTTTTATATTGAATACGGGTTTATCATTCACCGCCGTAATGATTTCAAATGGCCGCAGCCCGGCCACCGATGCCTGCGAACCGGCAAAAACATTGCTGACGATCACGCCGGGATTTTTTTCCGTCATCCGGAAATAGTGCCGGAGTTCAAACGTTATATCGCGCACTTCCAGACCGAACGCTGAATTGACATACGGTTCGGCGGTCAGAAAATGCTCCGGTGCGGCTTCGATTTTAACACGTTTTTTCGTAAGTTTGCCGCCGCAAATGGCAATTACTTCGATTTCTCTGCCGATCCCGATCGAGGACAAACGCTGGTTGAGCGGATCTTTTATCCCGCGCCATGGTTCGGGTATATCGCCAAAGTACATTTCCGGTATTTCATCGAGTTTGGCCCACGGGAACTGCTGTTCCTGCTCAATGTCGTATTCGCCGCCGGCCAAACGCAGCGGAGCGCCGCCGTTGGGAATAATGATCTTGAGCAGGATATCGCCATTTTTAAAACCATTTTTATCCGCACAGCTGCCGGGATAAATATGACTTATGACCAAACCTTCCGATCCGTTATTGGTCAGGTGCTGAAGTTTGAGCGAACTGGCCAATTCACGGTTCATCACCTGATATTCTATCCCCATGAATGCGTAAGCATCGGGATCTTTATCTTGAGGGGTGATCTGCCGGCAGCGGGTGGGATCATTCAACTGACGCTCGATTTCGACCGCATCTAAAAATCCAAGCTGCTTACGATACTTGAACGCCCGGGGAGATAGATCGCACCCCAGCAAGTCGCCTTGCAGCGAAAATATAAATTCAGAATCAAGGTTGGAAAGAATTTCACCAACAATACAATTCCGGTAGTTACGCCGGAGCGCTACCAGCGCACTGTTCATGACCTCAATTTTCACCGACTTGGAGTAACAATTGACACTGACACTCCAAACCATATAACCGAATTCACTTTCCAGCGGCATACACCTGTCAGCCAAACTCAACAGATCAACTGGCTTATCCAAAGCTATTTCCAACCCGCCAAAGTCATTCAGTTCGCGCACCGGTCGACCGTCCACATCGCCATCGGGCAGATGCAATACAACTTTTGCGATCCGGTCAACCTGCTGCGGGGCCAGCAGTACGGGCATGAAAAGTTTGCCGCCGGGCATTTTAAATACGCAAATATTATGTTCCATTACCGGCTCAATACCCCGCAGACGTTCCCGCCGGGTCTGCTTGGCATCTTTGAAGTGTATCGTAGCAGGAATCACAGCTTGCGCCATGCGTTCTTCCAGCTGTTTGCGCAAATCCATAAACTTGCTGTAGCCGATCATTTTCCACTGGGTGTAGAGCAGATCCCAGCACTCCTGCCCCACAAATTCGTTATTGTTGCCAAGCATGGAAGCCACTACGCCATTTTCATTTATTATCAACGAATTAGCCGGAGCAGACGCGGAAAAACGCGTACCGTTCCACAGTGTATTTTTACTGTCCGGCGTAAACGGCTTCAGCCGGCAAACCCAGAACCCGTTTTCGATTATCCGGCTGAAACTGTAAAGTTTTCCGCCAACTTCCGGATCAAATTTCAAAACCTTGCTCCCCGGCAGCGGTGCATCGAGTTCAAGCAGCAACGCGCAGTTAACCGGAAAGACCCCGATCGTTCTGGCTTTGACGGTGTTGCCGTTGAATCTGACTGACAGCGATTTTATTGCCGCCGGATCGATCATAACATCCGGCACCACCACCTGTTTTTCGCCGACCAGAAAACCGGTTATAAGCAAATCCCTGCCGTCGGCCAGCAGCGGAGTCAGATCTGAATCGTGCAAATCCGAACAACTGCTGCAAAACAAACCGAATATATCCGGCACATTGCCTTTTTCGTCATATTGCAGTTGATAGACCACATCCACACAACTGCTGCGCAGGATCGATTCAGCCTTCGACAAATCCATCTTGTCTGCGGCCGGACAAAAGAATCCTCCCCAGCAGAATATTGCCCAACCAAGTAATATCATAAATTTTTTCATCGTTCCACTCCTCACTTGTCTTTAAGATATACCGTCAACTGTAATGTTACCCCATTGCGCATGATTGTAAGCACCGACCGGCGCTCCCGGTCTGATATTTTTTCTGCCTGCAAATAGGCTTCCTGCAAATCTTCCAGAGATACTATTTCGTGCTGATTGACCTTGACTATTATATCATTTTTCAGCAATTTGCTGCGGGATGCCGGGCTGAACGGCGTGATCCCGAACACAAACACCCCCTCCGGCCGGTAAAAATACAGATCCGGATTGTCAAAGCGGTTGATGCTTTTGGCCGAGAATCCCCAACGCTCGCATACGACTTCTTCGCCTTCGACCTTGCCTTTTTCCATTGGCATACATTTTATATGCAAAGTTTTACCATCGCGCAAAACGGTAAAATCCACCTCTTTGCTGAACGGCATCAGCCCCAGTTTGCGGTAAAGCGCCGGCAGATCTTCGGCCGTTACTGCATTGACCGCTTCGCCGTTGACCGCCAAAACCAGATCGTTGACCTCAAAACCGGCTTTCAAAGCCGGACTGCGGCTCTCCAGACCGGAAATCAACGCGCCCTTTTCAAACGGTTGATAAATATTGCGCTCAAAATCCTTGAGCGGCTGAAATTTCAAACCGAACCATGCCCAATTGGCTTTGCCGTACTGCCGCAACCGTGCAACCACCGTTTCCACGGTTGATGCCGGAATGGTAAAGCCCAGATCGCCGCCGCCCAGCCGGCCCAGCGTATTGATGCCGACGATCCTGCCCTGTGTATTGATCAGCGGCCCGCCCGAGTTGCCCGGCGAGATCGACGCATCGGTTTGATACCACAAACTGTACTCGCTGTGTCCCGGCAGATAACGTCTGGCACACGAAATAATACCGATGGATATGGAGCGGTTAAGTCCCCACGGCGCCCCCAACGCCATAACAAAATCACCCTCGCGCACCTCCTCACGGGAAAATTCCGCATAAGGCAGATCCGCACATTTTTCCGGCAATTTAAGTTTGAGCAGCGCCAAATCGGTATCTTTATCGCTGCCGATCAAATCCGCCTCAAAAGCCCGCCCGTCATTGAGCAGACAGCGTATGGAAACAGCCTTGTCGATCACATGATTATTCGTTACGATCTCGCCCCGGGGCGAGATTATTACGCCGCTGCCGCTGGCTGACGAACTGCTGTTGCGTCCGCTGCCGCGATCTTCCTGAACGACCTTTACATAGACCAGTGCCGGAAAAACCTTATCACCGGCCTGACGGACATTGTACTGGAATATCTGCGCATTGGCGCTGGAATCCGCCCCGCCGTTATTGTTATTGCTCCGGCACCCGGTTATAAAAACCGCCACAGCCAGCAACAGTGCCGCCGGTAAAAAAATCCTATTGGGCATATTCAAATCAAATCCTCTCTTGCAATTATCGATCGGTTAATCTCTTCAACGGTTCCACTTCGGGCCGGACACAGTGATCTGAAACGGCAAAATTCGCATTTATCCAACTGTGCGTAAAGCCATTCGCCCTGTCGGGCGCAGCGGCTTTGTTTTTCCAGATAGTCCCGCATCATGACCGCCTCGCCATGCAGCTGATGAAAGACCTTTGTAAAGTCTTCACCGGATGCGGGCACCACACTCCAGATCAGCTTCTGCAAATCAAAGTGATCGATCTGAACTGCCGACAATGCTATGTGCATAAAACTGTAAATATACACCCGGAAAAGTTCAGCTTGCCGGATACGTTCTTCTTCGTAATCATAACTGTTCATATCCAGCACATGCAGTTGATTATCCTGCGTCCAGACCAAGTCCGGCACCGCGGAAAAATTCACACCGCCCAACTGCCAGCGAAATGAATCCGATGTACTGCGGAATGCAATCAATGGTTGTTTCTGCAAATCTTCAAAACAACCGCCCGTCCTGAAAGCTGTAATCATCTTATCCAGTTCAAAACAGACTTGATCGTAAAAGTTGTACAGCGAAAAATCCTCCCGGTCGCCCTCTATGAGCGTATCGACCAGTTTGGGATCGCTGGCGGCAACATTACTTTCGAGCAAGGCAAACTCCTGCTCCCAGCCATGGCGGATAAAGTTGTCAAACTTCCGGCGCCGGAAATCCGCCCCCGGTTCAAAGTATCTGCGCAGCAGTTTGCGGAAAATCCTGCGTCCGTAGCCTTCGGCGCGTACAGCATGTTTGGCGCAATAAAGCTGCCAGTGCCAGTCATCGGGATGATTGTTGTAACCATCCCGCCCCGGCACATGATACAAGTAGTACCCGACCGGGCAGAAAGCAAACCGCCTCCGCCGGCCCAGCGAACTGTGCAGAGCATGCCAGTCGGGTGCCTCGAACTCGATCACTTAAAGTTCAACCTTCAGATCACTGCGCATCTGCATGACGCGTTCCACGGCTTTTTCCACAGATTCATCCCGCGCCAGCAATACTCCCATGCGGCGGTGGCCGCCGGTTTCCGGCTTGCCGAATATACGCATGGCCGTATTGGGTTTTTCCAGCACTTTATCCAAATTGTTGAATTTGACTTCGTGGCTGTAGCCTTCGACCACCAGCGCTTTAGATGCTGACGGACCATGGAAAGCGATATTGGGTATGGGCATACCCAGAATCGCCCGCGCATGCAGAGCAAATTCCGAAAGATCCTGCGAAATAAGTGTAACCATACCCGTATCGTGCGGACGCGGCGACACTTCGCTGAAAATAACTTCATCGCCCTTGACAAACAACTCCACACCGAAAATCCCCCGGCCGCCCAGCGCCGCGGTGATCGCACCGGCGATTTTCTGCGCTTCGGCCAACGCCTGCGGACTCATTGCCTGCGGCTGCCATGATTCCTGATAGTCGCCATCGACCTGATGGTGCCCAATGGGTTCAAGGTAGCTGGTACCGCCCACATGCCGAACGGTCAGCAGCGTGATTTCGTAATCAAAATCCACAAAACCTTCCACGATCACCCGACCGGCTCCGGCCCGGCCGCCGGTCTGCGAGCAATCCCAGGCCTTGTCGATATCTTCGGCCGAACGGATCACACTCTGGCCGTGGCCGGAGGAACTCATGATCGGTTTGACCACACAAGGTATACCAATAGTGTTTACCGCTTCTTTGAATTCGCCGTAGGTGGAGGCAAAGCGATAAGGCGAAGTCTTGATCTTCAATTCTTCGGCCGCCAGCCGGCGGATACCTTCGCGGTTCATGGTCAGATTGGTGGCCCGGGCCGTCGGAATGACCGTAAAACCATCCTGTTCAGCCTGCAGCAGGACCTGGGTGGCGATCGCTTCCACTTCCGGAACGATATAGTGCGGCTGTTCGCGTTTGATAACGGTGCGCAGCGCATCTTCGTCCAACATGTTTATAACATGAAAACGGTGCGCCACTTGCATAGCAGGCGCATTGGCATAACGGTCAACGGCCACAACTTCTGCCCCCAGACGCATCAGTTCGATTGCGACTTCTTTACCCAATTCACCTGCCCCGAGCAGCATAACTTTGGTTGCGCTCGGACTCAACGGAGTACCAATCATAGTCATAATGCAGAAATCCTTTCTCTGGCTGCAATTTATAATGTATCAACTTTTATATTTTCGTAAAGTTCAAATGCTTTGTCCACGTCAAAATCGCCGCACTTCATGCTCAAGCAGTTGGCCGAGGCCGCCGCCAGCGCAAACGCAAAGGCTTCCTCCGGCGAAATACCATCCAGCAGCGAACTGAAAAATACGGCCGAAGCAGTATCGCCGGAACCCACCGGATTGACCACTTCGCCGATTTCCGGTATGGTGTAAACATACATTGCATCGCGTCCGGCAAAATATGCCTGACGACTGCCGTCGGTGATGGCGGCGTATTCCAGATCGTAGCTGTTCAACAGCAGTTTTACAGCTTCTTTCACCTCGCTGATCCCGGTCAGTGCCGACAACTCATCGCGGTTTATTTTAAGCGTGGCCTGCCGGGCGATTTTAAGCACCGGCGCAATATTTTTCCACGAATCGATCAACAACCGCTTACCGTTTTCAGCAGCGATTTGAGCGCATTTTATATAAAAATCCACCGCCATACCGCTGGGCAGCTGACCGCAAAGCGCCATAGCATCAGCCTGCAGCATGACCGTGCGGATATATTCCAACGCTTCGGCTTCGGCCGCAGCTCCGGGCGCTTGTGACGGCTCGATAAGTTCCGTCATGCTGTTATCGTTGCCGCTCAAGCAAGTTACGCAGCAGCGGGTGGGTGTTTCAACTGCAATACTTTTTACCTGCAAAGATTCTCTGGCCAGATCATCCAGCAGCAGTTTGCCATTGTTGCCGCCGGCGAATTGCAGCAGTTTCACGTCGGCTCGTGACCAGTTGAAAGCGGCCCGGGCAAAGTTGATGCCTTTGCCGGAAGCAAACGCCCACATATTTTCGGCACGGTTGACGGAATTGCGGCGCAATGAGTTGAAATACAACACCTTCTGCCATGCGGGATTTGCCCCCACTGCCAGTATCAACGGCTTTTTTTCCATGAACAAACCTCTGTATAGTTAAAGCATTTCCTGCAAAAGAGCAGTTAATTCTGCATCGCTGAAATCACGCGGATTGGCACGCATACTGCCGGAGCGGGAGTTTTTGACCACCCACTCCAGGTCGCTTTCCTGCAAACCGCAGGCCGAAAGACGGCTCTCCAAACCAAAATGTTTCTGCAACGCTTCCACTTGCCGGATCAATTCTTTGCCATTCTGCCAACCGGCGAATGCGGCCAATTCATCCAACGCACCGGCGCAAACACTCATGTTCCATTTCAGCACCTCTGCAAGCAACAGACCGCAAACCCGTCCGTGCGGCAGGTGCAATCTGGCCCCCAGCGGATGTGCCAGACCATGGACCGCGCCTAAACCGCTGGAAGCAAAAGCAATTGCGCCCAGCATGGTTCCTTCGCTCATATCGCTGCGCAAATTTATATTGCCGGGGTCATCGACCACTTTTTCCAACGCGCCGACGATCAGTTTGACCCCTTGCATGGCCAATGCCCGGGAGGCGTTGCTGCTGTTACGCGATATGTAAGACTCAATACCTTGCGTCAACGCATCCATGCCGCTGTTTATGGTTACTTGCGCCGAACAACTCAAGGTAAGTTCAGGATCAACCAGCGCGGCTTGCGGTAAAATCGAACCACCGCGGATCGACTGTTTGATATTGCTTGTTTTATCGGTAAAAACCCCGTTGGGGGTAACTTCCGCACCGGTTCCGGCGGTGGTGGGCACTGCCGCCATAAAACATCCGGCAGCCGGTAATTCAGATCGATTATAGAAAAACTCTGCCGTAGGCACCGTTGAGCTGCCGGCCGCGGCAACTGCCTTGCCAACATCCATAGCGCTGCCGCCGCCGATGGCAACCACTGCCGAACAGCCGAACGAGCGGGCAAACTCGCGGATCTGATCCACTTGCTGGATCGAAGGCTCTGCCTCCACTCCGGCAAAAACTTCTACCGCGCGCGGCGCCAACAGCTTTTTCACCCGCTCAACAGTACCGCTGCGTTCGGCGCTGTTGCCGGATACAATCAGCACCCGTGCATCGGCAGCGACCACCCGCCCCACGGCGGCAACCGATCCGGGGCCGAAAAATATCTGCGGAACAACTTTCAGGTTATACATCGCTTTCATCTTCTTGTTTTCTATCTTTGTATCCGTAATCCAATGCGGCCAAATCCCCTCCGGTCAGCTCCTGCAGCATGGCTGCCGCCGCTGTAAATTCAGCTTGCCGCCGCGATCCGCCCTGCCCGGTAAGTTTACGGTTGTTGACCGCCACTTCCACTTCGTAGACCGGATTGTGTTCCGGACCGGAAACACTCAAAACCTGATAGACCGGCGGCCGTCCGAATTTATGTTGGGTAAACTCCTGCAAAGAACCTTTGGGGTTCAACCCCGACAGCATCCGGTGCGGCGGCGGAAATTCGCTGCGGATCAGATCCAGCACCAACTTCCGGGAAAAATCCATACCTTGCTCCATATAGCAAGCCCCCAGCACGGCTTCAAACAAATCGCACAAAGTGGAGTCCCGCTCTGCTCCGCCGGAAGCCGCTTCGCCCCGGCCGATATACATGTAAGCCCCCAGATTCAGCCTCCGGGCCAGTTTGGCGATCGATTCCTGCTGGGCCAGCGCCGAGCGCATCTTGGTCATCACGCCCTCATTGGCCGCGGGATACACGGCGTACAAATATTCAGTCAGGATTATTTCCAGCACTGCATCGCCGAGAAATTCCAACCGCTGATTATCGTAAGCGAGTTTGTTTTCCACAGCATAGGAGCGGTGGGTGAGCGCTTCTTTCAGCAATGTAGGCTGCCGGAATGAGCCGCCCAATATTTTTTTGAGTTTTTCAATATCTTCAGGCATCTTTAAATACTATCTCCCCACCGACTCAAAATTCGTGGTTCAGATTCCATTTTTCGGTGGCATATTTGCTTTGAGCCAGCAGCGCTGCACTTTGTATTACCGCCTCTTCCGGCTGCCAATCGACAAATTCGACCTCAAATTTCTGCTGCAAAGACTCCAGCAGTTCGGCGCACAAATCATCCCAGCTGCCGTTGGCCGCTTCCAGCTTGATGCTGCCCTGATGCAGAATACCGCACCGGGTACGCCGCTGGGCCGCACCGGCATATTTGCTGCCCGAAGGTGCCACCAGATCAAATTTGCTGGGCGATACAAAACACTGCATGGTCGCCCGATCCACATGTCCGCTGCCTTCGCTTTCCAGTTCGGCAGCCACCCCTTTTTCGGTCATTTTATCCAACAACGCTTCATGAAAGACCCGATAGCTGGCCATCCGGTCAAGCTGCATAATATCGTGTCCCGGCGGAACCACCACCGTGTAAGTCAGATCCACATCGTGATAAACCACTCCGCCGCCGGTGGGGCGGCGTACCAATGTGTAATCCTCCTGCAGCTCCACCGGGCAAATCTGCGCACTGCCGAACGAAACTGACGGCCGGTCCCAGCGGTAAATACGCACCAGAACTTTACCGTTCTGCAAATCTGAATTATTCAGCAACACTTCGTCCATTGCCATATTGAAATATGGATCGTGTACCGAATCCATCCAGCAAAGCCACTGTTCTTTACTCATCGTACTGATCTTCTTTACTTTTTACCCGTCATAAAACTGTTGAAACGCTGCGTAAAACTGCGCAGTGAACTGTAATCCCGGCCGCCGGCTTGCGCGTATGCTTTACACCAGAGAACTCTGACTTCTTCAACTTCATGCTGCTGAATTATATTGTTGCGCAAAGAGTAAATGCAAAACGAAGACGCCGCTCTGGCCAGTTCCTTTATACAAATTTTTTCCGGACAGCTCCCGGCATAAACACAACTGCCGTCCAGATCAAAAACCCCCAACTGCCAATCGGCCGAACCCTTGCGCTCAACCAGCCAGTTGCTCAATTTCAAATCGCCGTGTTCCACGCCGCCGGCGTGCATTTTATACATCAGATCACACATTGCCTTGATCAATGCCTGACGCCCGCCGTAAAACTGACAAAGCTCCGGCAACTGCTGCGATACGCACAGCGGTTCTGCCAGAGCTTCGGTTATCAGATAGCTTGCCGCCGGCAGCCAGCGTGGACCGGTCGCCAGCGACATATATACTTTGGGAGTGCGTACATTTATTGCCTCCAGCCTGGTTGCAATCAAAGCGTTGCGCTCCGATCGCGGCAAACGGCCGATACGGCGGAAGCGCTCCCAAAACGAATTGACATTGCTGCGTTTAACAAAATATTTTTTGTTTTCAACGCTGATGATCCCGGCCGAGGTCGACCGGGAATTTTTGACCACACGCGAGCGCTGCAGCGGATGTTCAACCATACGGAAGAGTGCTTTCAGCGCCGGATCGATCCCTTCAGCAAACCAATATCTTTTATATCTGGTTTCCCATAAAGGATTATCCGGAAAACTCTTCTTATCTTCAGGCAACATCACGCTCTGCACTCATTTCCGGTCTTACAGGTTGTCGATGACCAGCTGACCGACTTCGGTGGTGCTGTAGCCCATCTTGCCGGCGGCCATGCTTTTGAGCTTGTTGCCGGTAACAAACGCCACCGATTTTTCGATCGCAGCCGCGGCTTCTTTTTCGCCGAGGAAGTCCAGCAGCATAGCACCGGCGCAAACTGCGGCCAGCGGGTTGATAACGTTCAAACCGGTATATTTGGGTGCCGATCCGCCGATGGGTTCGAACATGCTTACACCGCCTTCGGTGGGATTGAGATTACCGCCGGCAGCAATCCCCATACCGCCCTGGGTCATAGCGCCGAGGTCGGTAATGATGTCGCCGAAGATGTTGTTGGTAACAATGACGTCGAACCATTCCGGATTCTTGACCATCCACATGGTGGTGGCATCAACGTGGCAGTAAGCGGTTTTGACTTCCGGATACTCTTCGGCCACCTGATAGAAAACGCGTTCCCACAGATCGAACACATAGGTCAGAACGTTGGTCTTGCCGCACAGAGTCAGCTGGGCAGTCTTGCCGGCAGCAATATCTTCTGCGGAGAGTCCGCGCCACGGATTTTCTTTGCTGTGGCGTTTTTTGGCCAATTCAAACGCGTAACGCACGCAGCGTTCCACCTGATGATAGTTGTAGACTTCGCTCTGCACAGCGACTTCCTGCTTGGTGCCTTTCATGGAAACGCCGCCAATACCAGTGTAGATACCGCCGGTATTTTCGCGCACCACAACGTAGTCGATATCTTCGGGTTTCTTATTCGCCAGCGGAGTTTCCACGCCGGGGAAAAGTTTGATCGGACGCAGATTGATATACTGATCGAGTTCAAAACGCAGCTTCAGCAGAATACCCTTTTCCAGAATACCCGGCTTGACTTTGGGGTGGCCGATGGCGCCCAGAAACACGGCGTCGAACTTCTTGAGCTGGTCAACCGCATCTTCCGGCAGGATCTCGCCGGTGGCCAGATAGTGTTCGCCACCCCAGTTGAAAGTCGTTTCGGTAAAATCAAAGCCGAATTTGGCGGCCGCAGCCCGCATAACTTTCAAACCTTCGGCCACTACTTCAGGACCGGTTCCGTCGCCGGGCAGCACTGCAATTTTGTAATTTCTGGACATAATAAGAACTCCTTTTTGTTATAAAATCTCTTGTCCTATATAACTATAAATTTAAACTCTTTATACCAATCTCCGGATAATTTACATCCAGCTGCAAATATTTCAAGATATTTATTCAAAAAAGTTGCAGTAAATCCCTTACTTTTCCGGCAATATCCGCTGCCTGGGTGATTTCTGTAACCATTGCAATGCGCTGCGCACCGTTTTGACGCAGTTCGGCTATACAATGCGCCTTGATCCCTCCCATAACAGTAAAAGGACAGTTTATGTGGGCAGATATTTCTTTTATTGCGCCCAATCCCAGGGCGCCGCAAGCTACACTTTTGGTCTGCGTGGGATAAATCGGCCCGATATTCAGATAACTGCAGTGCTGACGGCAGGCTTCGATGGCTTCGGGTATGTTATGCGTTGAAGCTCCGACAATCAGCTCCGGAGCGATCGAGCGCGCCGCTGCCACCGGCAGATCATCCTGCCCCAGATGCACACCGTCAGCCCCCGCCGCAAGCGCTATATCCACATGATCATCAAGAATAAAAAGCATATTGAATTCATCGGCGATCTTCCGGGCTTCCTGCGCCAACAGATAAAGCTCTTTGGCACTGCAATGTTTTTCCCGCAACTGGAAGATCCCGGCACCACCCATACCGATCTGCCGTATGACCTCCAAAACATTGCGCCCCGCACAAAATTCACTGGATACCACCGGATAAAGCGTTACTTTACCGGTAAAAAAATCCATCCGTTCATCATAAGAGTTGAAGCTGCTCATAAATATCAATCCTTTCCGGTAATGACCCGCAGTATACCCGGAGCATTTTCCGCTTGTTTGTGATTTATTTTATTGATCAATATCCGCCGGGTATCCGGCAGCTGGCCGCCCGCTCCGGCAGCCGCGTAGGCCGAAATCGCCAACACATATACATCCTGTTCTTTTTCCATGATCAAACCATGCAGTTTGCCCCGTCTGGCACGGTAACTGAATCCGGCGGTCAGCAAAAGTTGTTTGCGTTTGTGGGCAAACTTGAGATATTCGCGCATAATTTCATGCAATTCCCGGTCGGTAACTTTTACGGTGATGACCGGATCAAAGTAAGGAAAAGCGTTGTAATAATCGATCAGGCGCGGATTTTCCAAACTCAACAAACGCTCCATACTGCTGCGATTGGCCGCATAAAGTGCCAGATCCGCTTGAGTAAACGCCCGCATCCGTTGGGCCGGTTCGTCCGCCGTGCGGCAGGGTTTTACCGATTCAAACTCCTGCGCGATATGCGACTCTTTATACACATCCAGTACTTCGATGCCCGACTCGATCTGCCGGATCTGACGTTTGGAGAGATCATATTTGACTTTAACAGTCAGCAAACCTCTGCCATGCGACGGCGGCTGAACATACCAGACCCGGCCGATCCGGCAGCCGGGTTCGCTCTGATGAGTATGCGCACCGATAACCAGATCGACTTCCGGCATATTTTTCAGCAGTTCCGGCAAATTTTCTCCGGAGCCATACTTGCCGGCATGACGCAGCAAAACTATCACTCCGGCGCCGTCGGATCGGGCCTCGTTAATGCTTTTGCGCAAAGCCGCCCGGCCCGGCAGGGTTTGAAAACGCTCCTCCGCTACCGGAAAACAGTTGTTCATATTCTGCAGCATCAACCCGATAAAAGCTACCTTGACTTGATTCAGCTCCACTATCACATAGGGTTTGACTTTACCGGTCAGCTCCGGCGCGTGCAGATTGGCCGCCAGCACCGTACCGGAAAATTCGTTGACCATACGCTTGAAGGCTTCAAAGCCATATTCCATTTCGTGATTACCGGGGACCCAGAGCTTACACCCGGCAGCGGCCAGCTGCGGCAGTACACCGGCCCCCCGGCGGCGGTTGACCGGATAAGCACCTTGCGCGGTATCGCCAATGTCAACATATATAACGCTTTGCGGACCGGATTTGTGATACTGCGCAACCGCGGGAGCGACCGCGTTCTGCAGTTGAGCCATACAGCCATGCAGATCGGCAGTCGCCAGAATGGTAAATTCGACCGTTTCGCCGCCGGACAAAACGATCGACCAGATCGTCAAAAAAACCGGCAAAAGCCATTTCAACGGCGCAAAAATTGCTCCAAACATAAAAAAATCCCGAAAAAACTGCTTTCAAAACTTGAATATTTTAAAATATAAGCCATATTATACAGATGTACAACTTGAGAAATAAATTTTTTTTCAAAAATTAACCATATAACCATTGAGGTGTAACAATGTCTCAGCATGCCAGTCTCCGCGTTGGCGGTAAGATCCGCAAAAAACGCAATGTCATGAAGCGTTTCGAACGTCTCAACGTGCTCCGCGCCGAAGGCCGGATCGCCGAAGATAAGGTCTACGGTCTGCCCAAGACCAAGCCGATCGACTGATTTTGTCTTGCGTTTGACAACAGCGGCGGAGAAGCGGGTCCTTGCCTGCGTCTTCGCCGTTTTTGTTTTTCCGGAAAAGAGAAGAAAATGGAACAGATATTGAAAAGCTGGAATATCGCTCAGCTGGCAGAAATATTCCGTCAGGCCGGGCAGATCGCGCTGAAATACTTTGACGATCCGCCCACCGAACTCAAGAGTGATGCATCGGTCGTAACGCTGGCCGACCGGACGATCGAACAACTGTTTGCCACTTATTGCGATCACGCGGATTCCCAAGTTTACATGATCGGCGAAGAAACCATTGCCACTCACAGCGAAGAGTACATTCAAACCGCACTCAACGCCGACTGCTGCTGGATACTTGACCCGATCGACGGCACGGCGCCTTACTCGATACATCTGCCGTTCTGGGGTATTTCGCTGGGTTTGCTGCAGCGGGGGCGTCTGGTGGAAGGCGCGGTCTATCTGCCAATCGAAGATACGCTGCTGATAACCGCTGCGGATAAACTTTATTGCCGGAACCTGCAAAATGATTCCGATTTCCGGATCTTTCAGCCCAAAATCTCGCCGCTGGGGTTATCGGGGCATATCGGCATGGGGCAGTACATAACCCATCACTGGCGCTATACGGGCAGCAATCAGGTGTTTTCGTGGTCAAGCTGCGTAGGATCGTTTTACTGGCTGCTGGCCGGCAAACTCTCGGCCTACTGCGGGAATTTCAAATTGTGGGATATTGCCGGATTACTGCCGATAATGCGGCAAGCCGGATTCCCGGTCATGAGCGTAAAAACTCCGCATCAGATCGTTACAGACTATCCGGTTGCTGAAACATTTGAACTGGATGCAGCTTCCGATCACCGCTGGCGGATCAAAGAACCGATCATTACCGCGCCGGATAAAACCACGGCCTTGACCATATTATCCAAGTTCCGGGCAAATTGATTTTTAAGAGGAAAACTGGGGCAAAACTATGAGTATAAAAAATTCACGCCGCAGCCGGATCACGGCCGAAGGTGTTTATCTGGTCAGTCTGGGTTGTCCGAAAAATCTGGTAGACAGCGAAGTTATGGCCGGATCGCTGATTTCCGGCGGCATACCGCTTAATTTTGACGCCTCCACGGCCAAATATTACCTTATCAATACCTGCGCATTTCTTCCCGGCGCCCGCAGCGAGTGCGAAAATGCTATTGCCGAAGGCATCCGCTGGAAAAAACGGGCGCCGCAACAGCGCAAACTGATCGTATCCGGCTGTCTTATCCAGCAGGATAAACAGAAACTTATCCGCAACAAATACCCCGAAGTAGATGCCTGGAGCGGCGTGGATGGAGTAGGCGATATATTGCAGACATTTCAGCAAGCCGATAGCGGATACACCACCGGCGACAGCGATCTGCCGACCTACCTTTATGACGAAAACACTCCGCGCTTGCAGTTGACTCTGCCGCATGTGGCGTATCTGAAGATCGCCGACGGATGCAACAACTGCTGCAGTTATTGCAGTATACCGTTGATCCGCGGACGCCTGCGCAGCCGTTCGGTCGACTCGGTGGTCAAAGAGGCGCAAGACCTTATCAATAACGGTGTTTACGAAATCATCCTTATCGCGCAGGATATTACCGCCTACGGTGCCGACCGCCAGGACGGCGCAACGCTGGCCAAACTGCTCAAAGCCCTGGACGGTCTGCAGGGCGATTACTGTCTGCGGCTGCTCTACACTCACCCGGCGCATTACACCGATGAGTTTTTTGCCGAATACGCAGTCAATAAACACCTGCTGCCCTATCTGGATATACCTTTACAGCATATCAATGACGATATTCTGCAAAAAATGGGCCGCAAATGCTCCCGGCAGAGAATCGAAGAAGTTTTGCAGAAAATCCGCGCCGCCCGGCCCGAAAGCATTATCCGGACGACTTTTATTACCGGCTTGCCCGGCGAAAGCGACGCAGAATTTGACGAACTTATGGAATTTGTCAAAACTCAAAAATTTGCCCGGCTGGGGGTATTCAGTTACTCGCCAGAACCCGGCACTCCGGCGGCGGAACGCACCGACCGGGTGGAGCTGCCGCTGGCCGAAGCCCGCGCCGAAGCGATCATGGCCGAACAGCAGAAGATCGCGCTGGCGGCCAATCAGGCTTTGATGGGCAAAACCCTGACTGTTATTTGCGATGCAGTCGAGGGACGCCATGCCATCGGCCGGGTGCTGGATATGGACGCGCCGGAAATCGACAACACCATTCACCTGACCGCCCAACGCCGTCTGAAATGCGGTGAAATCTGTCAGGCGCGTGTTACCGAGGCAAAAACATTTGATTTATATGCAATTGTGTGCTAAATTAAATAGAGTTTCATCCCGGAAATCAAAAAAGAGGAAGTTATCATGCCTTTAAATTTGCCTAACGTGCTGACTGTGGCACGCATCATTATGATTTTTGTGGCGCTGGTGCTGGCCACCAATGCCGGTCTGCCCACTGCAGAACCGACCGCATCCGAACTGCTTTTGCGCTATATAGCCTTTGGCCTGGCTTTTCTGGCGGGGATCACCGATCTGGTCGATGGTTATCTGGCCAGAAAATGGAATCAAGTAACGGATTTCGGAGCGTTGATGGACCCGTTGGCGGACAAAGTTTTTGTAACTGTTTCCATGTTTTTTCTGGTGGCAATCCAATTGATCCCGGCGTGGGTGGCGGCGATCGTCATCTGCCGCGAATTCATGGTTACCGGACTGCGCACGCTGGCGGCCAAAAGCGGTAAAGTCATCAGCGCAGACAAGCTGGGCAAACTCAAAACCTTTTTGCAGATGATGCTTTTGCTGGTATCGGCATTGATCTGGATGCAGCTTATCAAACAGAGTATGCCGGTGGTGTTGTGGATCATGCGCGCATTGATTGGCGGCGTGGTGGTGGTAACGGTGGTATCCGGAGCCAATTATTTTATCAAAAACCGCGACCTGATCACGGAAAAAAAGTGATCGCGCAATTGATGAGAAACGGACTTTTCACGGTTGATTTTCATACCCATACCGACCGGAAAAGTCCGTTGCCGTTTCAGGAAAATGTATTGCGCATAGTTTCAACTCCAATATCAGAAGCCGCCGCGGCCCCGCAGCCGGGGATCGTGCAAACGCTGGAATTGCATCCATGGTCGGGAGATAAATTCACTCCGGAATTTGCCGCACTGGCTCAAGACGAACGTTTTATCGGCATCGGCGAAGTCGGGCTTGACCGCCTCCGCGGCAAACTGCCGCTGGAAGAACAGATTTCCACCTTTCTGCAGACGGTCGAAACGGCCGGGAAATTGCATAAACCGCTGACCATTCATTGCGTAAAATGCTATTCGGAATTGCTGGAACTTTATAAAAAGAAACGCTGGCATGTACCGACTGTCATCCACTACTTCTGCAGTAAACTGCCGCTGGCCCGGCAACTGTGGGAGCAAACGCCGTTTTATCTCTCGCTGCCGCCCTGTGTGCCGCCTCAAATATTGGAGTTTCTGCAACACAATCCGGAATATCGCTCCAGAATAGTATTGGAAACCGACGACCCCACCGGCGATATAATCCAACACTACCGATATGTTGCCGGCAAGCTGGGTCTAACCTTCGATGAACTGCAAGCACTTATGTATCAACAATTTTTAAGGATATATCATGAACAGCACCCCTGATTGGCTCAACCGGGAAACCATATTGCTGGGCACTGCCGGAGTAGAAAAATTGCAAGCCAGCCATGTCCTGCTGGCCGGGTGCGGCGGGGTCGGATCGTATACCGCCGAAGCATTGGTTCGCGCCGGGATCGGCGAATTGACCGTTTTTGATCCGGACAAAGTACATATAACCAATTTGAACCGGCAGCTGCCGGCACTGACTTCCACCATAAACGAGTACAAAGTTCAGGTATTGGCTCAACGCTTGCTGGATATAAACCCGCAGCTCAAACTGCATGTTTTTGCGGAAGCATTAACAATGGAAAATATTCCGCAGATATTGGATGAAACCCGATTCGATCATATTGCCGATGCCATAGATTCCGTCAACGAAAAGTGCCTGCTGCTGGCGGCCGCCATTCAACGGAACATCCGCTGCATTGCCTCTATGGGGGCGGGATTCCGGCTTGACCCGTCGCAGATACAGTATGCCGATATAAGCAAAACCTATAACTGCAAGCTGGCCAGAATGATCCGCGGAAAATTAAAAAAAATCTACGGCATAACCAAAGGTATAGATTGTGTGTTTTCAAGCGAAATACCCTGCCCGCCGGCAGCAACCGATCCGGACAACACGATCGGCAGCAGCTCATTCATCCCGGGGATATTCGGCCTTTTCATGGCCGGACGGATCATCAATCAACTGGCGTTGCCATCTTCAGAATAAAGGCGATTTTGAGCCATAAAAAAGCATTTTTGTAAACTAAAAGACTTGAAAAATCATTCAACTTGAGTTATACTGTTGAAAGCAACATATAAATTTTTTAATAAAAGGAAGTCATCTTATGAAAAAACCCGCTTTTTTGCTGGCGGCCGTTTGTGCCGGTTCCATGCTTAACGCCGCAATCCCCGCCCCGCTGGCCGACGTAACTTTTACCGGCGGCGACCTCAAAGCCATCAAAGACGCTGCCGGAAAATCCAAAGTTGTCCCCGGCCGCCCCGCCGAAATAAGCTGGGCCGATGAAAATGGCGAAAAGGTGATTTTTTTCAATGGCGACGGCAAAATTCCGCACAGCGCAGTAAATGTCTTTGCTCCGGCGGAATTTGATTGCTCCAAACCGTGGACGGTTACGCTCAAGGTCAAAGTTCCTGCCGATGTCAAAAACAATGTGCGCAACCAGCTCTGCCAGTACGGTTACGGAGCGGACAAAGTCAACGGTTTTTCGATCTATTTATTCAACCGCACCATCCACTGCCGTTACGGTTATGACTCCAAAACCACTGTTTCCGGCAACAACAAGATCGAACCCATCCAGCCCGATACCTGGGTGGATATTGCGGTGGTTTACGACGGCAAAAGCATTGCGCTTTACATCAACGGCAAACTGGTTTCCAATCCCAACAATGCAGTAGTTCCCAAGACCAAAAACAGTTTTTCCATCGGCGCGACCGCTTCCGATCGCGGTTATCAGTTCAAAGGCATGGTCAAAAGCTTCAAGCTCTACAATCAGGCGCTGACCGCCGAAGAAGTTGCCACGCTCAAATAATAAGTTACTTTAACGTATCATCGGCAACAGTCAACAAGAAGATTTTTTATAAATGCTCTTGAGTTATTACTGAATATCATGGAGACTCCTACAGTAGGTTCCATAATTGTTAAAAAGCGGTTGATAAAATAAAAGCGTAAAAATAATAAAATCATAACTCTTTGAACATTAACATAAATTTAATTTAAGAAAAATCAAGGATAAAAAAATGAAGGTTAATGTCCCAAATTTTGTGATGGGACGAGTTGTTTGACAAAAGTGCATCTGACCTTTATTTTTTAGTAACCAAACAAAAAAATAAAGGAAAGATCAGATGCACAATAAAATTACTATGGAAA
>SUWA01000012.1 GCA_015061695.1 Lentisphaerota bacterium | reverse complement strand
GGTATTGTGTGCGGCGGCAGTCCGACCTGTCTGACCTGTCCGACTGGTCGGACTGCCGCCGCACACAATACCGTTCACGGCAGCGCAGTCAAATCACGCCCATCTTGGCAAGGCTCATCCACAGCAGCCGCAATGCGCAGAGCATGGTCAGCACCTGAACGATCCGGGTAAAGCATTTTTGCGAAATGTTGCGCAGAAACAATATGCCGATGGCCGCACCGGCCAGCAGAAAGATCAACACGCCCGGTACGATCTTCAAAACCTCCCAGTTCATACGTCCGTCCAGCGCAAACAGCGGCAGTTTTATCCAGTTGAGGATCAAAAAGTACCATGCCGCCGAACCGATGTATTCTTCTTTGGAAAATTTCATCAGCACCAGATAGATCGCCATCACCGGCCCGGCCGCGTTAGCCACCTGCGTAGTGAATCCGGCCAGAATCCCGAACACGGCCGCCATGCCCAGACTGCCGCGCCAGGCATCGATCCTGTCCTGGATCGCGCCGCGGGTCAGGCTCAAGGCCTGCACCCCCAGAATGATAGCGGCGATCACGATCCCCAGCACGTTGGTGTTGACGATATTGCGCACCACCAGCATCCCGCAGAGCATCCCCACCAGCGCCCACGGCAGCAGATTGCAGACAAACTTCCAGTTGGCTGAACGCCGGTACCAGATGACTGCCAGCAGATCGCCGGTACACAACAGCGGCAGCACTGCCGCCGAGGCCATACGCGGATCAAAAAACTGCGTAAACATGACCACCACCAGCGCGCCGAGCGCCGGGATCGCAGTCTTGTTGATCCCGATTATCAGCGCGCCGATTGCCAATACCGCAATTTGCAGCGCGCTGAAATCGCCGAAAAACCATTCCAGCATAATTCATTCCGCGGGTTTTATTTGACCACCAGATTGACCAGACGGCCCTTGACGCAGATGATCTTGACCACGTTTTTGCCGGCGATCGCCGCCTGCACGTCGGCATTTTCCATTGCCAACCTGGTCATGGTATCGTTGTCGGCTTCGGCGGGCATCATAACGTGGGCCTTGGGTTTGCCCAGCACCTGAACCAGCACATCGACTTCGGCAAGTTTGGTTTTGGCTTCGTCGTATTCGGGGAACGGTACAAAGGTGATGGTTTCGCTGTGACCGAGGAACTCCCAGAGTTCTTCGCCGACGTGCGGAGCAAAGGGCTGCAGCATCTGCACGAGTGCTTCGGCGGCTTCGCGCGGAATTTCTTTGAGTTCGCTCAAAGCATTGGTCAAGACCATCAGCTGGCTGATCGCGGTATTGAAGTTGAAAGTTTCAATATCGCTGCCGACCTTTTTGATCGAGCAATGCAAGGTGTATTCCAAATCCTTATCGCAGGGTTTATCGACGATCGGAGTTTCGGTGATCACGCGGAAAACCCGTTTGAGGAAGCGGTGAACGCCTTCCACCCCGGCGGTGTTCCACGGTTTGACGGCTTCCAGCGCGCCCATGAACATTTCGTACAAACGCATACTGTCGGCGCCGTATTTGGCGATGATGTCGTCGGGGTTGACCACGTTGCGCAGGCTCTTGGACATCTTGGCGGGGAACTCAACGAGTTTTTCGCCGTCGGATTTGCGCACCGGCCCTTCGGGAGTAAATTCAACTTCGTTGGTCGGAACCAGCACGCCGCGGGTATCTTTGTAGGAGATCCCCAGGATCATACCCTGATTGATCAGCTTCTGGAACGGTTCTTTAGTCGATACAAAGCCCAGATCGTACAGCACCTTGTGCCAGAAACGCGCGTAGAGCAAGTGCAGCACCGCGTGTTCCGCGCCGCCGACGTAAAGATCTACCGGCATCCAGTATTTTTCTTTGGCCGGATCCCAGGCTTTATCGTTGTTGCAAGCGTCGATATAGCGCAGATAATACCAGCAGGAACCCGCCCACTGGGGCATGGTGTTGGTTTCGCGCCGGCCCTTGCGGCCATCGCGCGGATTGACGTATTCGACCCATTCCTTAGCCTTGGCCAGCGGCGGTTCGCCGGTGCCGGAGGGTTTGAAGTCATCCATTTCGGGCAGCGCCACGGGCAGTTCGGATTCATCGACCAGCTCAATGGAGCCGTCTTCGTAATGGATGATCGGGAAAGGTTCGCCCCAATAGCGCTGACGGCTGAACAGCCAGTCGCGGAGTTTGTATTTGGTCGATTCTTTGCCTTCGCCGCGCGCCGCCAGCCAGTCGGTAGCGGCTTTTTTGCTCTTTTCCACCGGCAAGCCGTTGAGGTCAAGGCCTTCGTTATTGGCCGAGTTCATCATCACCCCGGCGCCCGTCCAGCAGGCTTTGCCCGCAAGGATGGCATCCACATCGGCATTTTCCGCCGCGGCTTCGGCCGCATCGGGCTGAATGATGCACTTGATGGGCAGACCGAACACCGTGGCAAACTCAAAGTCGCGGGTATCGTGGGCGGGTACGGCCATGATCGCACCGGTACCGTAGCTGGCCAGCACATAGTCGGCGATCCAAATCGGTATTTTCGTACCGTTCACGGGGTTGACGGCATAAGCACCGGTAAAAGCCCCCGTCTTTTCGGTGGCAAGTTCGGTACGGTCAAGATCGCTCTTGAGCGAAGCGGCTTTGCGGTAGGCCTCCACGGCTTCGCGGCAATCATTGCTGGTAATGGCGTCCACCAGCGCGTGTTCAGGCGCCAGCACCATGTAAGTAGCACCGAAGAGCGTGTCGGGGCGGGTGGTGTAAACGGTTACAGTTTTATCGGTATCGGCGATCTTGAAGGTTACTTCCGCCCCCGTGGATTTGCCGATCCAGTTGCGCTGCATTTCTTTGATGCCTTCGGGCCAATCCAGATCGTCCAGATCTTCCAGCAGCCGTTCGGCATATTCAGTGATCTTGAACATCCACTGCTTCATGGGGCGGCGTTCGACCGGGTGGTTGCCGCGTTCGCTCCGGCCGTTGATGACTTCTTCGTTGGCCAGAACCGTACCCAGCGCGGGGCACCAGTTGACTGCCACTTCGTCCAGATACGCCAGACCTTTTTTGTGCAGCTGCATAAAGATCCACTGCGTCCACTTGTAATAGTTTTTGTCGGTGGTGTTGATTTCGCGGTCCCAGTCGTAGCTGAAACCGAGCGCTTTGATCTGTTCGCGGAAGTGGTCAACGTTCTTTTTGGTGGTAACTTCCGGGTGAGTACCGGTTTCCACGGCGTACTGTTCGGCGGGCAGACCGAAAGCGTCCCAGCCCATCGGATGCAGCACGTTGAAGTTTTTCATGCGCTTGTAGCGGCAGATGATGTCCGTAGCCGTGTAGCCTTCGGGATGCCCCACATGCAGACCCGCGCCGGAGGGATAGGGGAACATATCCAGCGCATAATATTTGGGTTTGTCCGAAAAATCCAGCGCCTTGAAAGGTTTTTCCTTTTCCCAACGCGCCTGCCACTTGGCCTCGATACTCTTGAAATCGTACTCGCTCATAAAATTGATCCTTATGTTGAAATTACCGCTAAATACAATAAATACTTTATAATATAACTCCGCAAACGCTGCTTTGCCAAATAAAAACTTGGCAAGTTGGCTTTTTTGTACTATATTAAAACACAGTTTTCCATAAAAATGAAAGTTTTTCCATGAATACAGTCGATACCATTGCCGCGGTAGCCACTGCTCCCGGCGGCGCGATCAACATTGTACGCATATCCGGCGAACAGGCTTTGAGCATTGCCCGCAACGTCTGGCGCGGCCGTCAGCAGCTCAATAAAACCAATGCGCGCAAAATGCTTTACGGCCTGATCGGCGACCCCGGCGAGCCGGCACTGGCGGTCTATATGCCCAATCCGCACAGCTACACCGGCGAAGATATTGTGGAACTGCACTGCCACGGCGGCGCTGTAGCCGTCCGGCGCACACTGGATGCGGTGCTGAAGCAAAAAGGCATCCGCGCCGCCGAACCGGGCGAGTTCACCATGCGCGCCTTTGTCAACGGCAAACTGGATCTGGCGCAGGCCGAAGCAGTGGGCGATCTGATCAATGCCTCCAGCGATGCGAGCTTCAATCTGGCCGTGCGCCAGCTTAACGGAGCGCTGTCGCAAACCGTCAACCGCATCCGCGAACAGCTTCTGCATCTGGCCAGCGACTGCGAGTCAAGATTGGATTTTCCGGATGAAGTGCTGGATTTCGGCCCGGCCGAGGCCTTGCTTATCCAGCTTAACGAAGCTCAAAGTCAGCTTCAAAAACTGATCGACTCGGCTCATACCGGAGCCGTGCTGCGCGAGGGAGTGCGCATAACGCTCTGCGGCAAACCCAACGCCGGCAAATCCAGTCTGCTCAACGCCCTGCTGGGCATCGACCGGGCCATCGTCAGCGATATACCCGGCACCACCCGCGATACTCTGGCCGAGCAAGCCGTGCTGCGCAACATAACTGTGGAAATAACCGACACCGCCGGTTTACGCGACTCCGACGATAAGATCGAAGCTCTGGGCGTGGAGCGGGCCAAAGCGGCGATGCGTCAGGCGCAAGTGGTGTTTTATCTGCTGGATGCGGCCAGTGATTCCCCGGAACGGGAACTGGCGGATTTTTATTGCAACTGCCCGCAGGCAAGCCGGGTCATCGTGATCTGGAACAAGCTGGATCTGGCCGGAGAAAAAGTTTTGCCGATGCCGGAAAATGTTGATTGCGTGGCAATTTCGGCCCGCACCGGCAAAAATCTTGATCAACTGCTCGATGCGTTTGAAAAAGCCGTATGGCAGGATTCATCCGGCGATGCCGACGCGGTGCTGGCGGTCAGCGCCCGGCATCTGGCATTGCTGCAGAGCGCGGCCGGAATGTTATCCGATGTGCCCGCGGAACTGCTGGCCGGCAACTGGGAACTGGCGGCAGTAAATTTGCGCGCAGCTTTGAATCATACCGGAAAAATCATCGGCGAAACCGTCGAACCGGACTTGCTGGACGAGATTTTTTCCCGGTTTTGCATCGGAAAATAACGGTATTATTTGATGGAAAATGAAATTTTTTGAAAAAAATGGCAAAAAAAACAGCTTTTAACTGGCATATTCCGCAAGAGTGGAGTATTTTAATAAAAGATACATGTTTTTGTCATTGATTCCGGGGAGGTCCGGGATATATAATATTTGCTTAAAAAGTTATTGAGTTTTTGGGAAATCAGGCAAAGTGGTAGAAAATGATTTGATGAAAATGCTTATGGCTGAACCGATTTTGGTTGAAAAAGAGCATTTTCTGGTAAAATTTGCAGAAAATAAAGAGGAAATCGACGCCGCCAAACGTTTGCGTTATGATGTTTTCATGGCCGAACAGGGGCATCTGGCGAATAAGTCGATGGAAAATGCCATTGATGAGGACGAATTTGATCCTTACTGCCTGCATCTGATCATTGTCCACCGGGATGACAACGAAGTTATCGGCACTTACCGGGTACACCCCGGCATAGTTGCCCAGCAGCAGCTGGGTTTTTATTCCGAGCAGGAATTCCAGTTTGAAGGTTTGGATAAGATCGCCGATGTTACTGTGGAAGTCGGCCGTTCCTGCGTAAAGCCTGAATACCGCAACGGTGCGGTAGTGGCGCTGCTCTGGACCGGCATGGCCGCAGTCCACGCCCGGACTCAATGCAAATACCTGTTGGGTTGTGTCAGTTTGACCACCACCGATCCGGTGATCGGTTACGCCGTGCGCGACTACCTTAAAGCGCACGGGGATGCCTTTACCAAAGTGGTAAAAATCAAACCCCAGCCCGATTTTGTGCTGCCGGAACCCGATCCGGAAGCCGTGCGTGAGTATACCGAAGGCAGCCGCCGCGCCGAACTGCGCAAACTGCTGCCGCCGCTGCTGAAAGGTTATCTGCGGCTGGGCGCCAAATTCGGTGATGTGCCGGTGTTGGATAAAGAGTTCGGCGCAATCGACTTTCTGGTGCTTTTTGACTTTGACGAAATGGAGCATAAATATGCCCAGCACTTTCTTTGAGCGCTGAAAAACCGGAGTTTTCAAGGTGTCTATCCTGCGTAAAATCTGGCGTCTTACATTATTTCTTATCTGGATGTGGCCGTTTGCCATTTTCAGCATTTTCCGGGGAATAGGCGGCCGCGCCGGGATCAAACGGGTGGCATACTGTACCCGCGCCTGGGGTAAATTCCTGGTCTGGAATTTCGGGGTCAAGGTCAAATTCACTACCAGTCACCCGATCGAAGAGGGCATGTTGATCGTTTCCAACCATCAAAGTTATCTGGATGTGCTGCTGCACGCATCGCTTTTTCCGATCCGTTTTACCCCCAAAGCCGAGATCCGGCGCTGGCCGGTATTGGGTTTTTATCTGGGGATCAGCCGCCCGGTGTGGATCGACCGCAAGAACCGCCAGAAATCCGGCGAACTGCTGAACGAATTTCACCGGACATTGGCCGACGGAGTTTCGCTGCTGGTCTACCCGGAAGGTACTACCACCGACGGCGAACACGGTATGCTGCCGTTCAAGCCAACCTCGTTTGCTACAGTCATCGGCACTGATTTCAAGATCCAGCCGGTGATAACCCACTATTTTCGCGACCAGGACAACTGGAATCCGGCGTGGTACGGCGATCAAACGTTGCTGCCGCATGTGTGGAAGTTCCTCGGACGCAAAGCAACAAGAGTGGAAGTCATTGCCCTTGAACCGGTAACACCGCTGCCCGGAGAAGACCGCAAACAGCTGGCCGCGCGGGTGGAAGCGCTTATGCTTGAAGCAATGCAGAAATATAACGCGCAGTAAATCACTCGCCGATCCGGCGTCAAACCTGACCTGTTAAAAAAAATTCAAAAAAACTGTGCAAAGACCTGTTGCAAAGTTGGTAAAAATCGGGTCTGGTGTTATATTGTTGCAAGGCAAATTTTATTTAAAATAAACATATTAAAATACAGGAGAACGTTTTTATGAATCTGTTGAGTCGTCTGTCTGGTGCAATTCTTCTTGCGGGTGCAATGTTTGTGTTGACCGGCTGTCAGGATGCTGAACCCGGCAAAAGCGGAGTGATCCCGCCGGCTTGGGATGAACCCGGCTCGCCCCGGATCAACGGCATGGGCAGCGGCAGTGGCAACGGTAACGGTAACGGCTGGAACGTCGGCGATGGCCAGATGGAAACTCCGACCGGCTGGGGCGACGGCGGCAGCGACGGCTCGATCGACGAACGCACCGGCGTGCGCCGCATGGAAGTGGAAGGCTTCCCCAAGACGCTCTACTTTGGTTACGATACTGACCGCATCGACGCTTCCGAAATGAACGTAGTTGCCGATACCGTCGCCTTTATGCAAGCCAACCCCGGCCTGGTGCTGGTCATCGAAGGCCACTGCGACGAACGCGGTACCGAAGAATACAACCGCGCGCTGGGTGAACGCCGCGCAATCGCGGTGGAAAATCAGATGCGCGCCAACAACGTTGATCTGGCCAACATCCGCACCGTCAGCTACGGCGAAGACAAGCCGGCGGTTGCCGGCAGCGGCGAAAACGCCTGGCGCCAGAACCGTCGTGCGGTGCTGTGGGTCGGCAAGATCAACCAGTAAAAATCGAGTGATCACTCCAAGCGTTCTGAATTTTTCGGAACGCTTTTTTTGTCTTTTGTTTGCGCTGGGGTTGACAACCATGGAGGCAAGTTGTATATTGTTTCAGGTATAAACTCCGGTAAACTGTACTTTATATATAAGGGATGATCGACTATGAAAATTTTCAACACACTTGCACTGCTGCTGACGTCTGTTTCGCTTTCCGCCGGTACCTTCAACGTTACCGGCGACAAAAACGATCTGGTGATCACTTACGACGGCGAAATAATGGTCAAAGCCATCGACTTGAATATGCCCGCTGCGCCGGATAGATTCGACTATAAAGTCCTGCCCGACGGAACCAGAGTGTGGAACGCGTGGAATGAAGACCCGCAATACAAATTCCGCCGTGAAGTAGCGCTCAAGCCCGATAACAGCGTGGAAGTCAATCTCTCCTGTCTGGTGCCGATCCAAAGCAGTCAGCGGGTGCGCACCCTGAAGTTCCGGATGCCGTACAGCTTTTTTGAAGGCGGCAGATACCGCGCACTGCACACCAACAGCCGCGCCTGGAACTATTTGGAGGGAGAATTTACGCCCGATATGCAGAAAATGCCCAAAAATCCGTGGCGTTTCATGGCGTTTGAAAAAGGCAATAAAAAGATCATTTTTGATATGAATGCGCTGGGAGCGGCCGACTTCTGCAGCATGTACAACGGCGGTGCGGTACGCGGGGTCTGGAGCGTTGATCGCCAAGGCGATGAGCTGACAATAATCAGCGGATCCACCGTGCCGGTCGCCCACGATTTTACCGGGCTGAAAATAGTCTTCCGCGAAGGCGTTTTTGAAGATTACGATAAACTTCACGCCCAGCGCAGTTTTGTCTACACCGACGGCTTTGATCCGCTGAAACTTTACAGCTTCGGCGACAACAAAGTCGGCGAAAAGTATCAGGCCATGAATTTGCGCAGCTACAGCAAACGCAACCGCGCCGGGTGGGTGGGTTTTCCTGAACTCAAAACCTTTACCGCGCATCGCGAAGGCGCTTATTACTCGCATCTGGCCGGCAAAAATGCCACTTTCCGTCAAAGCGGTCTGGTGCCGGGTTTTTACATTGTAACGGTGGGCGCGGGCAACGGCAGCGGCACCGGCAACAGCTTTTCGCTTTCGGTCAACGGCAAAGAACTGGAAAAAGATATTTCGGTCAAACCAGGCACGGTGCATGTGGCCAGCAAAACTTTCCACGTTGACCGCTCCGGCGTGCTGGATATAAAGTTTGAGGGCGATTTTATTGTTTCAGCTATCGGCATACAGTTTTTGACGGCCGATGCCGAAGATTACTGGTTCAATCGCGGATTCTGGGTAACGGATGGTTTTGAACCCGCTCCGATCTACCGCAATATCGACTATGCCCAAAAGCCGGTCTTTGCGCTGGCGGCGGATACGCTTGTACTGCCGGAGCCCGGCAAAGAGGCCGCCGGCCCGATCAAAAAGATCCGAAGCGAAGTTCTGCTGCCCGATCCGGCCGCGCCGGAACTCGCCTGGCTGGCCACCGGCAACTGGTTCAAGATCCTCAGCAACTCCTCGACTTTGAACGAAGCGGCCGACCCGGCAGTAGCCGACTGGCTGATCAGAAGCAAGATCGAGGGCAAAAACTATTCGGCGGTGATGATTTCGGGTATGCACAGCCGCCACACCTACATCAACCATGTCCGGCGCGGGATCGACTCGATCAAAGTGCTGGCCGATACCGCCCACAAATACAACCTCAAACTCATCGACCACCACGATGCCACGCTGTGCTGGAACGTCGATGCCGGGCTGCGGTTCATGGCCGAAAATCTGCACGAATGTACCCGGCACAACCTTACCTTGCTGCCGACCTATCAGCTCTGCCCCTCCGATCCGGCATTTTGCGAACGCTATTACGCGTATTTGACTGAATTGGTAAAAAATGGCGTGGACGGCTTCCAGATCGACGAACTGGTGTTTGAAACCAACTGCTGCAGCTGCCAACATTGCCGCGAAAAGTTCTATAACGCCACCGGCTGTTACTATCCGATCAACGAACTGGATAAAGCATCTCAAGATGCCCGCAGCGAATTGCGCCGCCAGTGGTTTTTGTGGCGCAAAGCGGCCATTGCCGACTGGTTTGTGGAACTGCGCAAACGCTGTATGCCATATAATCAGCATTTGATCTTGTGCATGTATACCACCCATTGGGGCTTCACCCGCTCCAACCCGCGTTACAATGCCAACAGCTGTTTGTTTGAGCTGGGGCGCGCCATCAACTATTTCGGTACCGAAGTCATGACCCGCAATCCGTTGATGACCTACCGCAACCTGCTGCCGCACCGGAGAATGAAAAATGTGCTGAATCTGACCTACAATACGCCGATCTGGGCGTGGATCTATGCCTCCGGACATCCGCGCATCTACGCGGGATGGGCCATCAGCAACATGTCCAAACAAGTGGCACTGCTGCCGGAAATCGTCATAAAACCCAACGAACCGGATTTTCTGAAATTTGATACTTCCAAAGAAAATATGCCCCGCTCCGGCGTGCAGGCACATACGCAAGTGGCTCTGCTCTTTTCGCAGGCCAGCCGCGACTGGAACACCAATATAAGTTTTTCCGGCGACCTTTTCGGATTGGCGCAAACGCTGGACGAAGTGCATGTATCTTACGAGTTCATTTGCGACAATCAGTTGAATGCCAAAGATTTATCCAAATACAAAGTCTTGTTTCTCTCCGGCAACAACTGTATTTCGGATGCCAGCAGCCAGGTCATCAGAGATTTTATTGCCAATGGCGGTACTCTGGTCGTTACGCCTTACAGCGGGATCAATGACGAGCTGGGGCGCGCACGCACCCGGTGGCTCTTTGCTGATATGCTCGGCTTTACGCCCCAATTCCGCACCATCAAAGTCACTGCGATCGAAAATCAAAAACTGCGTGAACCGCTGGCCATACCCACAACTCCGGGCAATCAGGCTCAAGTGCTTTATTCCGGAACACAAAGCAACGGCAAAAATGTGCCGCTGGTGCTGAAAAAATCGTTTGGCGCCGGTCAGATCATCTATCTGGCCGGAGTGTTCGGCGCCCAGCTGTATGAAGCCGAAGGCAGCCTCCGACTTGCCTCGCGCGCCAAAGCGTTCGATCCGGTGATCGAAGCATTTTTCCGGAAAGTCGTGGCCGAAGCCGCCGCCAACGGCCGGGTGTGGAGCATCAATGCGCCCGGAAAAGTCGTTACCGCACTCTGGCGCAGTCAGGATAAGATCTATGTGCATTTGTTCAATGCTACCGGGGTGAATGTCAAGCCCGGCGAAAAGCTCGACCACAACGCACCCAAACTGCCCTATCCGGCCCTGACCGGCGACATAACTTTTACGCTTAAAAATGTGAAAAACGGCCGGGTTACTGCTTACAGCCCCGATTTTGAGGGCGGCAAAGCACTCCCGTGCGAATACAAAAACAACGATCTGACGGTAACTTTGAGCAAAGATCTGCTGAAAACTTACACTCTGATCCATGTGGAACAATAACATTTGATCAATATACAATAATAGAAAGGTAAACTATGAAATTGTTTGCAGCGTTAACTGCCCTCCTGTGCAGTGCGGCCGCCATGGCGGGGAATTTTTCCGTCAGCGGCGACAAAAATGATCTGGTCATCAAGTATAACGACGAAATTCTGGTCAAAGCTGTCGACATCCGGGTTCCGGCTCCGCCAACCCACTTTGAACATAAAGTTATGCCGGACGGCTCCCAAGTCTGGAACGCGTGGAACGACAATCCCGAGTACAAATACCGCCGCGAAATCGCGCTGCGTGCCGACAACTGCGTGGAAATAAGTCTGTCGTGCGATATACCGATCTTTAACAGCGACCGGGTGCGCGGCCTGACCCTCACCTTGCCCTACAGTTTTGTCGAAGGCGGTAAATACCGGGCGCTGACCACCAACGGCCGCAGCTGGAAACCCACTTCCGGGGCATTTACAGCTGATCTGCCCAACCGGGCGTTCCCCGACCGGCCCTACCGCTTTATGACGCTGGAAAAAGAAAATAAAAATCTGATTTTTGACTTCAACCCCATCGGCGCGGGCGACTACTGCCTGATGTACTCCGGCGGGGCGGTCCGCGGCGTATGGAACGTGGAACGCGCCGGGCAGGATCTGAAACTTTCCATTGCCACCAGCGTACCGGTGGCCAACGACTTTACCGGCACAAAAATCATTATCCGCGAAGGCCGTTTTGAAGATTATGACTCATTGCATGCCCAGCGCTCTTTTTCTTACGGCGATGCGTTCAAACCGCTGGCACTTTACAGCTTTGGTGACAACAAAGTCGGCAATATCTATACGCCGATAAATCTGCGCACCTACAGCAAACGCAACCGCGCCGGCTGGGTGGATTCGCCTGAACTCAAAACTTTTACCAGCCACACCGAAGGAGCTTACTACTCGCACATGGCCGGTAAAAATGCCACTTTCCGCCGCAGCAGACTCGCTCCGGGGTTCTACATCATAACGGTAGGTGCGGGCAACGGCAGCGGCACAGAAAATAACTTTTCAATTTCGGTCAACGGCGAAGTGCTGGAAAAAAATATTTCGGTTAAACCCGGCACTGTTCATGTGGCCAGCAAAACCTTCCACATCAACAAAGATGGTATTCTGGATGTAAAGTTTGACGGCAATTTTATTGTTTCGGCCATCGGCATACAGTTTTTGACTTCCGATGCGGAAGACTTTTTCTTCAACCGCGGTTTCTGGGTATCCGACGGCTTTGAGCCGGCCAGTATCTACCGCAATATCGACTACAAAAAGCGTCCGGTCTTTCCGCTGGCAGCCGATACTTTTGTACTGCCGCAACCGGGCAAAGAAGCTGCGAATGCAGTCAAAAATATCAAGCGCGAAGTCTGTCTGCCCGCTACCAACTCCCCGCAACTGGCCTGGCTGCCGAGCGGCAACTGGTTCAAGATGCTTTCCAACAGTTCATCTTTAAGCGAAGCCGATACTCCGGAAAAGGTCGAAAAACTTATTCAAAGCAAAATCGCCGGCAAAAAATATGATGCCGTAATGATTTCCGGTATGCACAGCCGCCACACCTACATCAATCATGTTCAACGCGGTATTGATGCGTTCAAAGTAATGGCCGATGCCGCCCACCGGCACAACCTCAAAGTCATCGACCATCACGATGCCACGCTGTGCTGGAACGTCGATGCGGGTCTGCGTTCGCTGGCCGAATTGCTGCCGGAAGCCTGCCGCAACAGCGATACGCTGCTGCCGAGCTATCAGCTCTGCCCCTCCGATCCGGCATTTTGCGAACGCTACTACGCGTATTTGACCGAATTGGTGAAAAATGGTGTCGATGGCTTCCAGATCGACGAGTTAGTCTACTGGAGCAACGGTTGTGTCTGTCAGCATTGCCGCGAAAAATTCTACAACGCCACCGGCTGTTACTACCCGGTCAACGAACTGGATAAAACTATTGAACGCTTTGACAGCGAAGTCATGCGGCAGTGGTTTGAATGGCGCAAAGCTGCCATTGCCGACTGGTTTGTGGAACTGCGCAAACGCTGTATGCCCTACAACAAAAATCTGGTACTGTGCATGTACACTACCCACTGGGGCTTTACGCGTTCGCACGCCCGTTACCGGGCCAGCAGCTGCCTTTTCGAGCTGGCGCGTTCGATCAACTACTTCGGCACCGAAGTCATGACCCGCAATCCTTTGATGACCTATCGCAGTCTGCTGCCCTACCGGAGAATGAAAAACGTGTTGACCCTTTCGTACAACACGCCGATCTGGGCGTGGGTCTACGCCTCCGGGCATCCGCGCATCTATGCGGGGTGGGCCATCAGCAACATGTCCAAACAAGTGGCGCTGCTGCCGGATCTTACGCTGCAGCCGGGACAGGCCGACTTTATGGCCTTTGATACCTCCAAAGAAAATATGCCCCGTACCGGGGTGCAGGCCCACACCAAAGTGGCGCTGCTCTTTTCGCAGGCCAGCCGCGACTGGAACAGCGGTATCGGGTTTGAAAACGAACTCTTCGGGCTGGCCCAGAGTCTGGATGCTGAACACGTTTCCTACGAATTTATCTGCGATCTGCAGCTCAATGCCAAAGATCTGGCCCGTTACAAAGTGCTTTATCTGGCCACAAATACCTGTATATCCGACGAAGCGGCCCAAGTCATCAAAGACTTTGCCCGCAACGGCGGAACCGTGGTGCTGACCTCGATTGCCGGCAGCAACGACGAAATGGGCCGCCCGCGCAAAGAGTGGCTCTTCAAGGATGTATTCCAGTTTGCACCCCGCAGTTCCGGCGGTTACAAAGCCACCGCGTTGAACGGAAAAAAGCTGGCTGCTCCGCAGCACGTCTGGGCGCTGGCCGGCACGGTGAAAAATGTAAAATACTTTGCCGAAGTTAATAATACCCGTGTGCCGCTGGTAGTGGAAGCCGCCTGCGGCAAAGGCAAGATGATCTATGTGGCCGCCGCCCTCGGCGCCCAGCTCTGGGAGCGCGAAGGCAATCAGAAAACCGCCTCGCGGGCCAAAGATTTTGATCCGGCCGTGGATAGCGTCTACCGGCAAATCATGACTGAAATTGCTGCACCGGGCCGGGTCTGGAACGTCAACGCGCCGGAAAAGGTCGTTACCGCGCTCTGGAGCAACGATAAAAAAATCTACATCCACTTCTTTAACGCCACCGGCGTAACCGTTAAAGGCGGCGACAAAGTCGATCCGCTGGCGCCCAGAGAGCCTTATCCGGCCCTGACCGGCGACATAACCTTTACGCTCAAAAATGTCAAAAACGGCAAAGTCATTGCCTACAGCCCCGATTTTGCCGGCGGTAAAGAGTTGAAGAGTGTTTACAGCAACGGCGACTTGAGCGTAACTTTGAGCAAAGAGTTGCTCAAGACCTACACTTTGATCCACGTTGAGCAGTAAAAACTGCTTTCAAGCACCTTTTCGATCCGGCATTGCCCCAACGCAATGCCGGACTTTTTCTATCCTGCGGGCATCGGTTTTGCTCCACCCGGAAACTTTGTTGATGTATCTTATAGCTTCTGCAATATCAACCCGGCAGAATCACCCAGCTGCCCCCAAACCGCCTGATCTTAATAATAGCTTTTTGCACCGGCAAACATTTGATACGATAATCCAAATATTTGATATTATAATTATTGCTCAAACAGTAAAAAAAGTGTATAATTGGCAGGTAGCGGTTCTTTCCATTAAATGAAGATACTACCAAAAGCTCGATGAGGGTGAATTGTTTTTTCATTTTACTTTTTCCTTTTGGATAAGGTTTTGATTTTTCTGCTTGATTTCTGTTTTTTTACACTTTTTCTTTCGGCGGCTTGCCATCGGGATATGCCGTTGACCCTTGATTGAGCCTTCGGTGGTAATTGCCATCATCGCTATCCTCGCTGCTATGCTGCTGCCCGCACTCTCTGCCGCGCGCGAACGCGCCCGCAGCTCCAACTGTATCAGCAACCTGAAGAATCTGGGTCTGGCCTGCCGGATGTATGCTGACAGCAACAAAGGACTCAATCCGCAGGTATACACTGGAGAAAGCGGTCCCTGGAAGAAGTATCTGGTGAGCGGAGGCTATCTGCAAAGTGTCGGCAAAGGTAAACTCGGTATCTTCGGTTGTCCTTCTTCCACCCATAGCGTTGGAACAGCGATCGGCGAAGAAACCGGTTACGGTTATGCCATGTGGCGCATGAGCGATTTTTCTGACAGCTGGACTTATGAGCAGAAAACTGTAGCAGTAACTGCTGTCGGCCGCTTTACCCCCACCAAAACCAATGCTGCCGGCGGCGATGAACTCAATCCCTCCGAAGCAGCGCTTTTGATGGACAGCATCAAGAATGATACCAAAAACTCCAACTACTATGTCAACCGCAATGCCAGCGGCGATCCCGGAAGCACTGAACGCGTGCATCTGGTTCACGGCAAAAACGCCAATGCTGTTTACGGCGATGGTCACGCAGCGGCGGCTTCCGAAAACGAATGGGAATCGTTGGGTTGGGAAAAGGTCCTTTATTCTGAATAAATTAATTTCAGCACAGCCTGTGTCTGCATAGTACCGCAACATAAGCTGAACATCCTTACGGCCGGTGCAGAGTCGTTGTGTATTTGCTTTACACCAAAAAGACTCCCGCCGGCCGCAATTATTGGCACTCTGCAATCGGCCGGTGTTGTCAGAAAAAAAAATCCAACTGCCGGCAGCTCCGGAACTGAACTTGCCAACTGAAAACCTTATTTATCCTGTGGGCGGCTGTTTTGCCCCCACCCGGAAACTTTGTTGATGTATCTTATACTTTCCGCAACATCAACAAAGGAGGTTTTTATGTATCGGAAGGCGATCGTGTATGCCCGCCAGTCCAGCGGCAGCGATGATTACAGCGAAAGCGTGGAAGTCCAAATCGCCAACTGCTGCCAGCTGGCAGCATCTCTGCAAATCCAGGTGGTCAACTGTTTGAGCGATTTGAATATATCCGGCAAAACCTATCCGGTCGGCTGGGAAACGCTCGCCGCCTCGGACAAGGCATTTCAAAAGTGGTCGCTGCAAAATACCAAACGCAGCGGTTTCCGGCCGGCATTGGGCGAACTTATCCGGCAGCTGGAAGCCATCGACTGTATCATTGTTGACGATATAACCCGGCTTTACCGGCCGTTGAGCCGCTCTTTTCTGGAAGCGGCAGTCAACGAAGCGCTGATCGAAAATCAAGTGCAAATACTGCAAGTCAAAGGCGGCTCCATTGATCTGGCGCAATTTGACCAGCAGCTTATAACCATGCTCAAAAATCAGATCAACGACGAGCAGATCGCCAAACAGCGCTTGCGGAGTATCGAAGTATTCAACAAGATACGCGACTCCGGCTTTATGCCCACCGGAATCACGGCATTCGGCCTGATCTACGACCGCCACACCAAACGGTACCGGCCCGACGGCACAAAAAGCGAAATCGTCAAATTCATCTTCCGCGAAATTCTGGCCGATAATAAATACAGCACTATTGTCCGGCAGATCAACAACCGCTATAAAGAACTTTTCCCCAGCTGTTTTTGGGAAAAATCCATCTACTCCATCTTGCGCAAACCCATTTACGCGGGGTATCAATACAACACCGCAGGCCAATTGATCAAAAATCATCAGGGCGAAGCTCTTGTATCGCTGGAAGATTTTCTGCAAGCTCAAAAAATTGTTGAACAGCGCCGTAAGTCGCGCCGCGATAACTGTTGTTATGATTACACCTCCACCCGGAAACAACTGCCGTTCAGCAACTTGCTGTATTGCGGCAACTGCGGCAGCCGCTTGCTGGTTTCCAGCGAAAAAGGCAACACGGCCTACTACTGCCGCCGGGGCAGTTTGTGCAACTGTCATACCTGCCGCAGCAGCCGGATCATGCTCTATTGCCGGAAAGGCAACCTGGCCGGACTTATGGATCTGTGCAGTGCGCTGCTGGGCGAAGCACTGCTCAAAAGCACGCCCGCAATATCAGGTAACACTCTTGATTCACCCCATACTGAACTGCCCGGCTGGTACGAGCGTAAGCTCCGGCAGGTTTGCCAAGAGTATACCAGCGGTAATTTGCCGGAATATATTTTTCACGAAGTGCTGGCCAAACTTAAACTGCAGCTGCAATCGTTCAATAACGCGCCGCCGGAAAGCGTTCCGCAGAAAACACCCGATCAGGCTGAACAGCGCCAGCAGATCCGCGCCATTCTCAAAGCTGCGTATCAATCGACCCTTCCGCCGGTGGTATTCAAATCGCTGCTGCATCAGGCAATAAAGCGCATAGATGTTTACGCCGACAAGGTCGTGATCCACTGCCCCGAACGGGTGTTGGAAGTAAAACGTTTGCACTTGCTGCGTCAGAAAGGTTTTGATCCGCAGACCGTAAAAAATCTGCGCCGGAGCTGTAACAGACGGGTATTGAAAAATATTTTTTGATAAACTCAATACTCTCATCCCTTAATTCCTGATAAAGTTACCCCCGGGTTGTTTTTTCAAATATCAGGGATGTCTTGAACATGGATACTGTTCCCCTGACAGATAAGGAATATCCGGCAGGGGGACAGTTGATTTATTCAGATGGATCACCCAACCAATCGGCGGCAAATGTAATTGCCATTGCCCAACCGTGGGCCACTGATAATGCCGTGAGATCAGATAATTGCTTTACAAGTATTCTCCTGCCGGAAAGTTATCCGGCAGAAAAATGATCGGATTCACTTTTCTGCCGGACGATCAACCCCGGAAGCGATCCGTTTTCTTTGCATGAATATGTAAAAATAGAGCAGGAGCAGAAACGAAATAAATATACATATTGCACACCAGTAATTTACAAAACGGTATCCCCGCAAGTAAGGCATCAGATCCCAATTGCCCAACATTACGGAAGTCGAAGAATCAGCTGTTTTCAGAAATTCACTGAATTTACCGATGGGCCAGTTGATCAATCCGACAAAAAGTGAACACAAGAGATTGCTGCCGGAAGCGATCATCCCGAATTTACTGCGCGGATAAACTTCCACCAGCATTCTGCCGCTGGCTACGGCGTATACGCCACCGGCGATCGCCAGCGGGATCCGCCAGATCAATGCTGTTGTGTAGTCAGTAATAAAGAATCCGCCCAGTATATTGAACAGCATCATCAAAGCCAATGCACCCAGCGAAGAACAGAAACCACCCAATTTGTCCACCAGAAAACCGGCACAAAAACAGGTGATGATCGTTACAAGACTCATCCATACACCCAATGTGCCGATCGACTGCATATCCATATTGCAGCCGTAACGGTAAAAGAAATTCAGGAAAATATTGACGCAGCCGCTCAAAGCAAATGCCAGACTGGTCATGTAAAACAACAGATAATACTTATGGCAGTAACACTCCTTGAAATAGACCAGAATATTCCGGTAAAATCTTACATACCAGGCCGCGGAATTTTTATCACAACTATTTTCCGGCGGCGGATACTCTCCTTCCCGCACAATATAGCACATCAGCAGAATAAGCACCAGATAGATCGCTGCCGCTGCCGGATAAACTATTTGCGGATGGGATTCCACATAAGGGAAAAGCAGTTTTCCCCAACATATCCCGGCGGCGGCTCCCGCTACCCGGTACATTCCGAAATAACGGGCGACAAATTTATCCGGGATCACGTCCGGAATCAGATAGTAGTATAAAATCCCCACAAAAAGCCAGAAAAAGTTGAAGGCGATCGCGCCGAAACCCAACAGCAATGCCAGCGAACTGATACCCAATACAGTTTCCGGCAAAAAGGCCAACAGATGTTTGTAAAATGGCATTGCAGCCAATAATACTGCTGCCGGAAAAGCTGTATAAAGTATAAAAGGTATACGTCGGCCCAGCCGGGAACGGCAGCGATCCGAAGCCGTACTGACAATTGGATTCATGATCGTATTCATCCAGGAGAGTACAGTTCCGAGTATCACGGCAATAAAGGTATCGCTCAAACCGTTATTGCGGAACAAAAACGGTGATGCCGAAGTAAAACAGCAGGTCAGGATCGTAAAGGCAAACGCCCCGGCAAGCATCCAGAAAAACACTCCGACTACTTGCATTAAGCTGTATCGCAAAGTTCCACATTCATACTTGGGGGCATTGTTCATTGGCACACACTCCTCGGGTTGATTTTAACTTTATACTTCAAAAAATATTATCCATATTCAATAATTGCGGCAATAAACGATATTGCCAACTTCATTGCCCAGACTTTTTATAACATGAGCAAAAAGTTCGTCGCAGCAACCGGCAAAATCCGGGTGGACAGTGTAAACAAGCGCACTGGTATCCGGCAACAAACGCTCCAGATACGCGTATCCGGCAGCATACCCGGTGGCACTTTCGATTACAGACAGTGCTGAATCACCGGGTTTGATCCTTTGAAAAGCAGTCATGTAATCCGGTATGAAATTCACCAGCATATTCCGGCAGTTACGCGGTGTATCAAAACGCGGTTCGCTTAAAAGCAATTTATCCAGTTCAAAACGGTCGCTGCGGCGTCCGGGGCGGATCACCGCATTGCGGGGAGTGCCATAAGCGTGGTGGAGCAGATCTTCCAGACTTGACAGTTCCGGTTTCATCAATGCCATGCGAGCCGGATTTTGTGCCGAAACCCGTTTAAATCCAAATTGTTCATAAGCCGGAGCCGCAGCTGCGGAGGCTTCGCATAAAAGGATCAAAGCATCTCCGGCAAAAAAATCGGCAGTACATTGTTCAAGCAGTTTTTTCATGATTCCGCGGCGACGGAATTCCGGCAAGGTCAATACGTTGCCGAAATTGCCGATTTTGCCGGAGCGCGAGTAACCGAACCACATACGGGCAGCGGCATTTTCATCCCATTGGGCAGCATAAATAAAGTCGCAGCAGCTGTCGTCAGCAGTTTGCTCAAAAAGTTCCTGATAATAACGTTCCCAGCCTTGCAAAAAAATCTTGCCGGAACGCGCCCAGCCGCAAGCTGCGGGGGCACCAAAAAGTTTTCGCACCCAATCCGGAGCAATCGTGTTGCCCGGATAATGCAGACAGGTGATTTGCAGATTGTCGGATGAAATGGTCATTTTTTTTGCAATACGATTTCTTCCTGGGGTTTGTTTGTTAATATAACCGCAACCGGAGAGATTGCAAATATTTTTTAAATGTACCTACATTTATTTTGATTTTTTTTAAAAATAACCCTTGACAAAGCACTTTTTTTGCTTATATTATTAGCAAATACAACTTGTAGGTACATTTATATGACAACAAAACATTCCATTTTAAAAGATACGCTCAATCAACGCATCCGCAGCGGTCAGTATGCAGCCGGCAGTCTTATTCCTTCGGAGGCAGAACTGGCTGCCGAGTTCAATATATCCCGCAACACAGTACGGCAGGCACTTAAAGAGCTGGAAAATGCCGGAAATTTGATCAGACAGCGCGGCAAAGGTACTTTTGTGCGCGACAATCAGGCAAATTCAGCGCAAAAAATCGCGCTTTTTATTTATGATACAGCCGATATCCGGCACTCGGTAACGACCGAAATGATCAGCGGTTTCAGTTCGTATCTGGAAAGTCAGGGCTATATGCTCGATATTCTGTTGAGTCCCCGTACTTATCACGAAGAAGATCTGCAGCAGCTTGCCAAAAAATACAGCGGGTTTGCTTTCGGCACTTACCGGTTGGATCCGCTGACGGTAAATACGCTTGATAAACTGACGATCCCCCACATTTTTATAAAAAACTATCTGCCGCAGCGCAATGATCAATCGGTGCGGGTGGATTTTTTTAAAGCTGGCTTCATGGCCGCCGAGCATCTTAAAGAGTGCGGGTGTAAAACTTTGGGACTGGTTTATCCGGGCAAGGATATTCCGATTGCGGCTGAATTTTTCAATGGCGTGTGCGCCGCGGTAATGGAGTACGGGCTTTTTATGAAGCTGGAGCATATTTTTGAAACCGGCAATTATGTATCTGATGCCGTCAAAGCTGCTGCCGAAAAAATTGCTGTTATGAATAACCGCCCCGACGGGATCGTGGCGGCGGCAGACAGTGCGGCGCGAATGCTTTTGGAAGTATTCAATCAACAAGGTGTTGCAGTGCCGGAAGATGTTATGTTGATCGGCTGCAATGATACTTCGGATATCCCCAAGATGACCAATCCGCCGTTGAGTACCATAGCTCTGCCGATGAAAAAAGCCGGCCAAGCCGCCGCCGCAATGCTCATTGATTTGATCCACGGCAAAAAAGTTGATTCTTTGATGTTGGAACCGACTTTGACGGTCCGGCAATCCACCCGGCAGAAATAAAACAGGAAAAACAGATCATGTTTGAACTTGACAACGGTAAAATCTATCTTGCTTTAACTGAAGATGCGCAACATCTGGAATTGCGCGGTTGCGGCGTAAAATATCAGAGCAGTTCGTATCTGCAGGCCGTTTACGGCATGAGCGTACCGTTGGATCTGCTGCGTTTCGGCAAGTGTCAGGTTCAGGCCAATGAAAATGAGTTGATCATTACGGTTAAAGATATTATCTGGTATGCCAGATTCCCCGGTCACGGCTACCTCAAGCCAGAACCGGCACCGGCAATGCAACTGACTTGCCGTATCCGGCTGGAAGACGATGAGGTGGTGTTTATTACCGAAGTCCCCGAAGGTTTGGATGAAGAAATATTGCAGATAGATTTTCCGCATGAGCCTTTGTTCTGGAACACCCAAAGTGGCGGTGAATTTGTAAATTGCGTTCACTCAATGGGTTCGCTTTACACCTACCCCTCAATAGAAAAGCATGAACTTTATGCACAGCCGATATTGCCGGTTGCCGGATTTTTTACTGCCGATGGCGGCACAGGCATACGCACTGCCGAAGAGTATGACAGTTTTTTGCGTTTCCGCAGCAATATTTATCCGCAAAGCGGCAGTTGCGGTTTTGTCCACGAATTTGTCAAAGGCAAAAGCGAGTATGCCCGCAAGGTGCGTATGCGTTTTTTCCCGGCCGGGAGCAATTATGTGCAGCTTGCCCAATGGCACCGGCAGAGCGTGATCAAAGAAAAACGCTTTGTTTCGCTTAAAGAAAAATGCGAAAATGCGCCGGAAATCGCCCGCCTTGCCGGTTCAGTTATCTGGAAGCACAATACATTTGCTCAAAAAGAACTGCCGGAAAATATCCAGCGCGATTACTCGCTTTACGTCAGGAGCCAAGCCGCAGCAGATGCGGAAGGCAAACTGGGCAACTGGACAAGTTATGAGGTTTTTGATGCGGCAGCAAAAGCCGGGTTTGACCGGCTGTGTATTTTCAATACCGGCTGGAACGCCTATGGTTTTGACAGCGGCTACCCGACGCGTTTCCCGGTCAATCGCCAGCGCGGCTCTTACGATGAATTTAAAGCTGCTGCCGAATACGGCCGCAGTCTTTCGGAAGGGTTTATTTTTTCAGTACACGATAATTACCGGGATGTTTACCGCAACTCTCCGGAATTTACTTTCGATGAAATCTTGCGTAATGCCGATATGGTTCCGGTCAAAGGCGATATCTGGCGCGGCGGCAGGGCTTATCTGATGTGTTCAGAGTGCGCCCGGAAGTATGCCCGAAGGGATTTGCCGGAAATTGCCGGAATGTGCGGGCGCGGCGCGATCTATCTGGATGTGCAAGGTTGTGTTGATCTGCAGAATTGTTACAGTAAAGAACATGGCGGCAACCGGGCGGACGATGCGGCATGGCGCGTGGAAATTTTCCGCGAAGCAGTTAAACATATCGGAGCTGTTTTTACCGAAGGCGGCCCCATGGAGTTTGCGATCCCTTATGTTGCCGGCGGGGCTTATCCGGCGATCAAAGAGAATAATTTGAGCAATCTCAAGCCGATACCCTTTTTACAGCTGGTTTATCATGATTCGATCTACTCTTTTGCCGGTCAGGGAGTATCCGGAGTTTATGGCAGCGAGTATGCCAACCGGGTCGCGCTTTACGGTCTGCTGCCGTGGGATTTCAGTGATATTTCGCTGGATATATCAAAGAAAATGCGCAAAAGCTGTTTTGCAGCAATGACTTTACATAAATTTTACGATGATGGTCTGGAACAAAGTGAGTTTTCTGATGGAACGATCGTGCTGGCAAATTTTTCCGAACAGCCCCGGGAAGGCGTGCCGGCCGGCAGTTTTGTTATAAAATAATGATATAACCTAATAAAGGACTATGATCGTGAAAAAAATAATAACTTTTATCTTATTTAACCTGGCAGCAGTATCAATTTATGCTGCTGCTCCGGCATTGATCGACATGCCGTCTGTCCGCCGCAGTATCAAGACCGGCGGAACAGTACAGGAGTTTGCAACTGTAAAAGTTGCTGTGGCAAAAAATACTCCGCTTTTGCGCTATGCGGTCCGGGAGTTGATCGATGCGTTGCAAAGTGCCGGAATAAGCGTACAGAATATCCAACCGGATACCGCCGTTGCCGATGGGGAGTTGAAAATCGTTTTAGGTGGCGGAGCAGACCTTTCCCAACTGCCTCCGGAAGGATTCATCATCCGCAAACAGGGTAATACCGTTTATATTGCGGGTAAAGATTCCGAAGTTGACGATCCGGCGCAGAATCGCTGGTGCCAGTGGTACAACCGCGGTACGCTGACCGGGGTTTATGATTTTCTGGAACGCTTTGCGGGGGTGCGTTTTTACTTTCCCGGCAAGGTGGGTACTTATATACCACGCCGGAACACTTTGCAGCTGCCCGGCTCCATAGATATTTTTGACAGTCCGGATATGCGTTTGCGTTCCTGGAGTCACTATCCGGGCAAATATCCGGCCGGCGAAGACGGCAAACTCAACGGAGTGGAACGCTTCAATGTGCAGCTTTTACGGCTGCGCGGAAGCGAATATGCCGTGCCGATCTGCCACGGGTTGAACGCCTTGGGTTTGATGCGCCGCTTCGGCAAAACTCATCCGGAATATTTTGCCTTGATGACCAACGGCAAGCGCTACAATGATCCGCGCCAATCCCATCCGGGGCAGATCTGTTTTTCCAGCGGCGTTATCGAAGAGATCTATCAGGATATGGCAAGTGCTTTGCGCGGAGAACCTGCTTCCAAACGTGGAGTGCTGGCGTTTGCTTCGACCGATACGCCGATGTATGACCCTTACCGCTCATTCAATGTAAATATGTTCTGCATTATGCCGCAGGATTACATGTATTGGTGCGGATGCAGCCAATGTGCGGCCATTGCCCCGGCTGGCCACGGATTGTACGAAAATCCGGAGCAGGCCCGGAAAGTCAGCAATTTTATCTGGCAGCTGACCGCCGATATGGCCAACCGGCTGCAAAAAGAAAATATTCCCGGGTTTATTGTGCAGATGGTCTATCCGCCTTACAACTATCTGCCGGAGTTTGATTTGCCGGATAATCTGCGGTTGATCGTTTCTATGACCGGCACGCCGGAAGTTGCCGGAAAGCGCCTGATAGAGTGGAGCCAAAAGTGCCGGCAGCCGTTGATGATCTGGACCTATCCGGGCAAACACATGGCCAAAGTAAACTTCGACGGTATCCCGGCGTGGGAAGGTAAACGGGCGATAAAGTTTTATCAGCAGAACCGCCGGTATATTGCCGGAATAACCCGCGAATGCGAAACCGATTACCGCTTCTTTGCCCATCTGGATGATTATTTGTACAGCAAATGGTGCTGGAATCACGATACAGATATGGAAGCATTGCAGGATGAGTATTACTCGCTGATGTTCGGCCAAGGCGGAGAATATATCCGCAAATTCTACGACGAACTGGAAACGCTCTGGAACGACCATATTGTCGGCGATATGCAGGAAAGTGCCCTCGGCCCGGTCGTCAAGGTTCCCACGATACAGGATGCGTGGCTTAAAGTTTATACCACTGAAAAACTTGAATCTTTCAAAAAACTCTTTGATCAGGCGGAAGCCGCCGTTGCGGGCAATCCGGAAGAACTTGAGCGGGTGCGGTATGTCCGGAAAAATATCCTTGATGTGATTATTATGCACTCCCGCGCCTATCACTCCAGCGACTCGCTGCGGCAAATGTGGCAATTGGTGATCCCCGGCCGGGCCTTTCTGAAGCCTCTCGCCGGCGGGTTGCATGAATCAATGGCCAATGTAACAGTTTCCGAAGATCAGAACAACTTCATATTTTTGTTCAACTGCCGCGAAAAAGTACCTTTTGCCCAGGCAAGCGGTCTGGACAACGAAAGTATTTTCAGTGAGTCGCATGTGGAGCTGTTTCTCAATCCCTCCGGCGACCGGAAAAATTATCTGCATTTGGCCGTTTCCGCCCGGGGCACACTCTATGACTCTTTGTGTACGCCTGATGGAACAGATAAAAAGTTTGCCAGCCAAGCCCAATGTCAGGCGAATTTGACCCCGGAAGGCTGGTCGGCACAGATAACTTTGCCGAAAAAAGTTCTGGGCGATTATGTCAAAACAGGTTTTCCGGTCAACTTTGCCTTTACCGCCGGCAATCCGCAGGAGGAAGGCATCGTCAATTACCAGTGGAACGTTTTGCCGGATACCACATTCCACAACGTCAGCAAATATGGCTTGCTCATACCGCAGGAAAGTGCGCCGCAGGAACTCATAAGCAACTGGGATTTTCAGCTGGATGCATCCGGCCGGGCGCCCGGATGGTTTTTATGGCGGCAATTCCCGGCCAGACAGACTTCCGGATTTGACCGGCGCGATTACATTGCCGGCGGAGCGGCTTTGCGTCTGGAAAACCGCGAACCGGGCAAAGTACTCAACGCTACGGCCAAAATTGCTTTGCAGCCGGGCAAAAACTACCGGCTTTCGTTTGATATGAAAACCGATTTGCAGGATGTTCCCGGCAACAGCCAGTTCGGAGCCGATGTGATCGTCTGTCAGGCGGCACGCGGATACAAGTTGATACATTTCCCGTTCACGACCTTGCGCGGCAAGAATCCATGGCGGCGTTACAGCGTTGATTTTCAGGCAGATAAGTACGCCAATCCACAGGAGGCAGAGTTGGTGTTATGGCTGCGTGGGGATGTGGGTACGGTTTATTTTGACCGGGTATCTTTGATTGAATTACCATAAAAGGCGGTATCATTATGAGTGTATTGAACTTTACAACCAAACGTATCACCGGTAAAAGAGTCGGTGCCGCCAGTAAATACCCCGCGTTGCGCGAACCGATCAAATCAGTGATCGACTCCAAACTGGACGAAAATGAGGGACTGTTTATCAATTACGGCATGTTTTCCGACAGCTTGCCCCACACCATGTTTGACGACTATGATCTTAATGATTACGAAGAACTTGAATTTGCCGCAGCGGTTTTGGAAAATGATCACTTGCGGGCTGAATTTGTGCTGGATCTCGGCGGCAGACTCTGGAGTTTGTTCGATAAGGATTCCAACCGGGAACTGCTGACCGATAATCAGCGGTTCATCCCCTGCAATCTGGCGATCCGCAACGCATGGTTTGCCGGCGGCATAGAATTCAACTGCGGACGGCGCGGACATGATGTCAATACCTGCTGCAGCCGGTTTGCGGCCGCCTTGAGCGATCCGGTATATGGTCCGGTATTGAGGATCTACGATTACAGTGTTGACCGCAAAGTACCTTATCAGCTGGATTTTATATTGCCGGAAAACTCCAAAATGCTTTTTATGCGCGGCCGGATCAGCAATATACATGCAGAAGTGATCCCCATGTATTACTGGACCAATATGGCGCTGCCCATGACTCCCGGCTGCCGGGTGGTGGTTCCGGCGGATACTACCTATGTCAATAAATATGACGGCGGGGCGCACTTTATTACCAGAATCGATATGCCGGACGGGGAAGGATTTGATCACACTTACCCCGGGAATTTTCCACTGGTACGCGACCACTTTTACAATATTCCTGACCGGCAGCGCAAGTATGAATCTTTGTTCAATCGCGATGGCAGCGGGTTCATGCACCTTTCGACCGGACGGTTACAGGGCAGAAAACTTTTTGTCTGGGGCGACACCCCCGGCGGCAGACATTGGCAGCAGAAACTGCTTGCCCCCGGTATGTGTGATTACCTTGAGCTGCAGGCCGGGCTGGCCAAAACCCAGCAGGAATCGCTGCCGATGCCGCCCAATACGGTCTGGGAATGGCTGGAAGCGTATTCTCCGGTGAATGGCGATCCGGAAAAATTGTTCGCTGACTGGCAAACTGCCCGGGAACATGCCGATGCTCTGGCTGAACAGCTGATGCCGGAAAAAGCTATGACCGATATGCTCGATGCTACTTGCCAATCAATCGCCGTTATGCCGGGCAAACTTATGCACTGCGGCAGCGGCAGCGGTGCATTGGAAGAATTGCGCAGCGGCAGAAAACTTGCTGCTCATCTTGATTTTGCCCAGGTAACTGCGGTCGAAGAAGAGTGGAGATATTTGCTGAAACATGGCAAATTCAATACTGAAGAACCGTCGTGTTTTACGGTGGATAAGGATTTTCAGGAGTTGATAAACAATGCTCCGGATTGCTGGAAAAAGTTTTATCATCAGGCGCTGTATTTTTACCGGGTCAAGGATGTGGAACGGGCAACAAATGCAGCAGAAAAAGCTCTGGCATTGTCGCGCAACTGCTGGACAATGCAAGCATGGAGCAATATACATCTGACATGGAACATCAAGGTGGAGCAGGCACTTGATATGCTTGCCGAATGTATGCTTATGCCGCAGGCAGATGCCTATTTGATCAAAGAAAATCTCAAAGTATTGAATTTACATAAAGCGTATGCCATTGTATTGGATTCAATAAAACAACTTTCTAATCGTGACCGTCAACGGCCCATGGTGCAGCTGCAATACGCAATTGCCCTTGCCGGAACCGGTCAGAAACAACAAGCATTGGAGGTGCTGCTGCAAAATAATGGATTGGAACTGCCTGATGCCCGCGAGGGCGAAACTGCGATAAGTGGGCTGTTTATCGGGTTGACAGGCAACAGTGATTCAATACCGCCGGTACTGGATTACAGAACCAAGTAGGAAAATAACCCCATCAAAAGGAGAAGAAGAATGAAAAGACAACGTTTTACTCTGATCGAACTGTTGGTCGTAATCGCCATTATTGCCATTCTGGCCGCCATGCTGCTGCCGGCACTGTCGGCGGCACGCGAACGTGCCAGAAATTCCGCTTGCGTAAACAAGCTCAAGCAGATAACTCTGGCTGATTCCATATACGCCAACGACAATAAAGATTACATTGCTTCCTGGGAAAATAACACCGGGGAAGTCGCCGATTATTACAACCTGATGAAATACTGGTCATGCTATGGCCGTTTGCTCTGGCAGGGCTACATGGGCGCAAGCATCGACAACTACGACACCGATGTTACTCTGGCTGTAAAATCCGCTTATTATCAGTGTCCCAGCGATACTGTAAACTTCAAAGAAGGCGTTACCAGCGGTACGAGTTATTACACATTTTTTATTACCTCCCAGGCGGATTCCGGCAACAGCAAGCTCGGTAAATACCGGCGTCGTGCCATCATTGGCCGCGACGAGCCCGGTGCAATGATCTTTGCTGACATAACCCAGAAGTTGAGCGACTGGTACGGCGGTGCGCTGCCCAACCGGTTTGACGGTACCGGCGCCAATCACCCCAACGGTGTAAATGCCGCTTATCTGGGCGGCCATGTCAAATCAAGTTTGCAAGCCTCGGTGGGTACGAGTCCCACGGAATATATGTACAATTACGACGAAATTTCGTATTGATACAATAAAAATATCCAGGATTTATGCTCTCTGTTTTTGCAGAGAGCATTTTTTGAAAGTTTGATTCTATGTTTGGTATTACAGGAACATTTTTGGACGAAATAAGTTATGATATACCTCATCATAACTGGGGCTATAAAGAGTGGGAAAAAGATTTTCAGGCCATGAAAAGTATCGGGATCGATACGGTGGTCATGATCCGCTGCGGTTTGAGAAGATTTATGACCTATGACTCCGAAGTGCTGCGCAACGGGGTCAAAGCATTTACTCCGCCGGTCGATCTGGTGGCGATGTATCTGGAACTGGCGGAAAAGTACGGCATGAGTTTTTATTTCGGCACCTACGATCACGGTCTGCAGTGGAACGCCTCCACCTGGGAGGATTTCACCGAATTGAATTGTCAGATGATCAAAGAAGCCTGGCAGCGTTACGGCAGCAGCAAGGCATTCAAGGGCTGGTATTTGAGCGTGGAAATCGGCCGCGAACACCCTTATGTGGTAAAAGGATTCAACCGCATGGGCAAACTCTGCAAGGATCTTTCCGGCGGATTGCCGGTGCTTATTTCGCCTTACATAGAGGGCAGTCTGGCCAGCAGCGGCGGGTTGAGTTTTGATACCCACACTAAAGAGTGGGATTCTCTGCTGTCCCGCCTGCAGGGCGCGGTGGATATTCTGGCGTTTCAGGATGGTCTTTGCTCTTACGATGAATTGACGCAGTTTCTGGTGATCAACAATGAACTGGCCGCCCAATACAATATGCAGAGTTGGACCAATTGCGAATCTTTTGACCGGGATATGCCCATACGTTTTCTGCCGATAAAATGGGAAAAAATGTATCATAAGCTGCGGGCCGCCGAAGCTGCGGGTATGCAGAAAGCGATCACGTTTGAATTTTCGCATTTTATGAGCCCCAATTCGATGTATGCGTCGGCACATGGCCTGTTTGACCGCTACAAAGAATATATGCAGTTGTAATAAATCCATCTATTGAGGTTTCTTATGAAAAAAGTCGTGCAGACTCAAAAAAAAGATGCTTACCAACACTGTTTTTTTGATTTTGGCTGCAATGCCTACAGCACGCTCAAGATAGAGTTGGATTGCCCCTTCCCGGAAAACATAGAGATCATAGTTTCTGAATCCGCCATCGGCGACCAGGCCGAACATACAATTGATTACCGGACTTTTATTCAGAGAATCATTCAAACCAGCGTGGGGCATCAGGTCATAGATTTCAATATTCCTCAATATATCCCGGCCTACGGCTGCAATCCGTATTGCAGCTGTCCGCCGGGAGCCGATACCGAAGTTGCGCCGTTCCGTTATGTGGAAATCAACCGCCATTATGGCGAAATAACGGTACACCGTACTGCTTATTATGTCGATGGCTGGGAGGATGATGAGAGTGATTTCAGCTGTTCGGACGAAGCACTCCAAAAAGTCTGGGATTTCTGTAAATATTCCATCAAGGCGGAATCGATTTTCGATAAATATGTTGACGGCGAACGTGAACGTATGCCTTACGAGGCAGATATGATGATCAATCAGCTGGGGCATTTCTGCAACAGCTGCGGCAACTTCGATACCGCCAGAAATACCATTGATTACTTTTTTGAGTTTGGCCAATACACCTGGCCGACGGAATGGCGGCTGCTGACGCCGCGCCTGATCTATGATTATTTGATGTACAGCGGCGATACCCGATCCGTTCAACGTTGGCTGCCGATGCTGGAAAGTAAACTTCTGCTTGACTGTCGCGACGGAAACAACTTGCTCAATCAGGCGCTTTATAAAAGCAAGTACCCCCATGATAAATTACAGGATATCATTGATCATCCTCCAGCTGAACGCGATAACTATGAACTTGGCGATGTGAATATCGTCCCCAACGCATTTCTTGCCGATGCACTCAAAATCATGCATCAGCTGACCGGGCAAAGCAAATATCTCTGCAAGGCAGCTGAAGTTCGTACCGCGATCCGCCAACACCTGATGCGCGACGGTCTTTTTGTGGACTCCATCGGCTCACAGCATACAAACTTGCACACGGCAATGATCGCATTGCGGTTTGATTTGTGCGATACACCGCAGGAAACAGCCGCCCACAAAGCGATCGTGCTGAACAAAGGTATGGCGTGCAGTGTTTACGGAGCCCAGCTGCTGATAGAAGCGTGCAGCAAACACAATATGGCAGAGCATGTGCTGAAACTGCTCACCGGCAATTCCAAACGTTCCTGGCTGAATATGATCGCCGAAGGCGCCACCACCGCCACTGAAATCTGGAGTTTGGATATTGGCGGCAACATTGACTGGACTCACGCCTGGGGCGCCGCCCCGGCCAATCTGATCACCCGCGAAGTGGCCGGGATCAAACCCATTGCCGCCGGATTCAAAAAATTCACGGTCGATCCGCAGCCGGCTTCGTTAAAATATTTTACGCTCAAGCAGCCGACAGTTCACGGTGCCATCGTGCTGGATTGGCAGGAAAATGCCAAACTGCTGACTGTTCCACCGGGGATCGAAGCTGTATACAAAGGACAGGTGTACACAACAGGAGTACATTCTTTATAAATCAGGTGGCGAATAAAATGACGGAGCTTCGCCGTGGATGGTTTGAGAAAACTATCCCCCGCAATACCAATTAAAGTTGTTTTATAAATCAAACCAAGGAACAGTTATTATGAGAGTGCTTATCGTTACCGACCTCGAAGGCGTCAATGGGGTTTTGAATTTTCCTGACTGGTGTACTCCTGAAGGTTTGCGCAATGAAGCCGGCTGCCGCTTTTTGACCGAAGAAGTCAACGCGGCGGTCAAAGGTTTTTTCAATGCCGGAGCCACCGAAGTCATCGTTGCCGACGGCCACGGCAGCGGCGGCTCCATCCGCGGTGAATTGCTGGATCGCCGCGCTGCTTTGCAGCGGGGGCTCAAACTTTCTCCGATCTACAACGATAATTGCGATGTTGCCGCTTTTATCGGGCAACATGCCAAGGCCGGTACAGCCAATGCCCATTTGGCGCATACGCAAACCGAAGAAGCAATAGATTTCCGCATCAACGGCCTTTCGGTCGGAGAATTCGGGCAGCTGGCGTATGCTTTTTTTGAACGCAATATTCCGGTGATTTTTGCTTCGGGAGACTTGGCTTTGACTCACGAGGCAAGCGATTTGGTTGCAGGCATTTACACCTCGGCAGTCAAAGAAGGGTTCAATGCTCCGCTGGATGCAGCTTGCCCGGCGGACGAGGTTATGGAGCGTCAGAGTGCAGCCTTGCATTACCCCAGAGAGCAAGTTTTGTCTGATATTGAAAACAAATGCTTTGCCGCTCTGCAAAAATACGCCGCTACCCCCGAAACCTTTGCCATCAAACCTTTGACCAAACCCTACCGGGCCGAAGCCGAATACCGGGCAACCAGCACCAAATTGAGCCGCGTAACAGGTCATTTGCCGGCCCGCAAGATAATTACATCTTACCACGACACTGTTGCCGGGGTTTTCTGCGAATTTTACGGCAAGCTGGAATGGGGCAAGGTGGAAGGTGAACATTATAAAATCATCTGATTGATACAATAAATTCAACTTGTTTACAGTCAAGTCAATAAGGTCAGGATCAAATAACATGGCTGCAGATCGATTTGCCACTGATTACAGTTTTTACCGGGTATTCAGTTCCGGTATGGTTTTACAACGGAATCAACCGGTAAAATTTGCGGGGCTTGCCACTCCGAACCATTCCGTACAAATTGAATTTGGCGGCGAAACTCAACTTGCCCTTGCCGACGGCAATGGCGAATGGCAAGTTGAGTTCCCGGCCCGACCGGCAACCTTACAAGCCCAAACAGTTGTTCTGTCTGGCGCAGAAAATTGTCCCCCAGTGATACTGGAAGATGTTCTGATCGGCGAAGTATGGTTTTGCGGCGGGCAATCAAATATGGAAATGCCCATGCAAAGCGACCGGCCGTTTTGGAGCGTAAAAAACGCTGCAGCTGAACTTGCCTGTTCAGAAAATCCATACATCAGATTGTTCAACAGCACTGCGACGCAAAAACTTTCGCCGTTTGCGCCTTGCAAAGATGATCCCAACCGACTGGGCTGGCAAAAATGTACTCCGGAAAATCTGCGTTCTTTTTCCGGATGTGCCTACTTTTTTGCCCGGCAGCTGCAGAAAAATCTGCAGATCCCAATTGGCGTAATCGGCGCCGGCTGGGGAGGCACCAAGATCCAAGCATGGATATCGCAGAAAAAATTTGAGGCCGAAAATTATCAACCCGCCGGGGCCGGCGGCAAACGTGCCGAAGAATTCTGGACAAGGCTCAACTGTACCACTGCTTTCAAAAATTTTGTTCAGTGGGTGGAAAAATACAATACCATCGGCGGGGCGGATCCGCAAAAACTGCTGCCGGACTGGGATGATTCAACCTGGCAAACAGCCACCATGCAGCAGTTGGACAGCTTCCCCATTGCCAGGCGCGGCAGATATTTGATCCGCATAAATCTGCAAATTCCTCCGGAACTGGCGGGGCAGGATATGATTTTCCGCGGAATGACCATGAAAGATGCTGATTTTGCATTTTTCAACGGCGATTTTATCGGCAAAACCGGTATTGAAACTCACAATTATCAATACGCCGTGCGGCATTACCCGATCCCCGGCAAACTGGTGAAAGCCGGACGTAATACCGTGGCATTTTACGGCGATGTGTACAAAGACGGCGGGCTTTTGTGCGTGCCGCTCAAACCATTTCTGCAAAAAGATCATACCCCGCTCGAACTGGAACTGGATTTCCGGATCGAACCGGTGGTTATTTTAAGCGATGATTACCCGACTTGCCCGGAAACGTTACTGATGATGCCGCCGGGGCCGGATTTTAAGGATTATCCATCCGGAATATTCAACGGAGTAGTTTTTCCGCATTTGCAATACAACATCGGCGGGGTGATCTGGTATCAGGGCTGCAGTGATTCAAACCTGCACAATTACTATGTTGAACACAAAATGCTGATCGAAGATTGGCGCGATCATTGGCAAAATCCGCTTTTACCATTTATTCTGGTGCAATTAGCCGGATTCGATCATTACGCGCCGGGCAACCGCATAAGCGATGAAGAAATCGAAAAACAACCGGTCAAAGAAGTGGAAGGTTTTGCACTGACGCGCGAAATTCAAGCTGCCGTTTGCAGTGTTGCGCCGCAAATTGGAATGGTTACTGCTATTGATTGCGGCGACAGCTGCGATATTCATCCGGCAGATAAACAGACCGTGGGGTTCCGGCTGGCACAAAAAGCCATGACTATGTTATTTGATCAAAGTGTGATCAGCGACGGACCTGAATTTGACGGCATGAGAATAGAAGATAACCGGATCCGGATCTTTTTCAAGAATACTTTTGCGGGTTTGCATACCACCGACGGGGATGCTCCGCGTGGATTTTTTGTTTGCGGCCGTGAAGGCGTTTGGTACGCTGCCGATGCAATTATTGAAGGCAATACCGTGGTGATCAGCAGTAACGAAGAACTTTATCCGCAGCGCGCCCGCTATGCGTTTTGCGGGTTCCGGCGGGTCAATTTGGTCAACAGCGCCGGTTGGCCGGCACTGCCGTTCCGCAGCGATGCGCCGGATTACCGCAAGATGTTCCGCTGAAAAAGCCCAAGCTCAACTTTTGCTGCTCTACAAACACTGAACAAATTATGCAAAAGCAGACCAATCAATTGATCAAACGGGAGGTTCGGAAAATAGTTGATCATCCTGCCTATGAAGATGAAATTTTTCCGTAAAAGTAAGATCTTTAACTGCCCTGCTCCACCATTCAGGACAAGCTGTTGAGCTTGAAATTTTTTCATTGAAGATCCCGAACATCTTCAGCTGTTTTGAAAGATCTGCATTGAAAAAATCACAAAACTTCAATATGTTTTTTACGGTATTCTATCGGTGTTTTACCTGTATGCCGGCGGAATACTCTGCTGAAATATCCGGAATCATGGAATCCGCAACACCGGACAATATCGGCTATTTTCAAATCCTCCGGACTTGAAAGCAACTTCCGGGCAGCATCAATTCGCAAATTCATCAGATATTTGTTCATCGTAATACCGAAATCCCGACTGAATATCTGCGAAGCGTAAGAACGGTTGATTTCCAACTTATCGCAAATTTCGGAGCAATTCATTATCTTGAAAAAGTTGCATTCCAGATAAAATTTTATTTTACGGGCCAGTTTAAAGAATTTTCGCACTCAAACCGGGTAAAAAAACACCTTTTTTACAAAATTATTGGTTTTCTGCGGATTTTTTTAGCAATAAAACTTGACAAAACTTTATTTTGGAGTTAAATTAATCAAGTAGTCCGGAATACGGATTGCATTTATGTGCGCCCATAGCTCAGTTGGTAGAGCAAATGACTCTTAATCATTGGGTCCTGGGTTCGAGTCCCCGTGGGCGTACCATTTTTTTTGTCTTTTTTTCCGGTTGCGAACGTCAAAAGTCCGCTGCTTGGATTTCACAAAAATCCCCTCTGAAATAAATTTCGAGGGGTTTTTTTGTTCAATTCCTGCCGCTTTGCTGCAAAAAGCGGATAAATGATCCGCTTTTCACGCGGACTTTTTTGGGGGGGGGGGCCAGCCGGATGTTCCGGCTGGCTCTGCAGCGGCTACGCCGCTTTGTCGAGTCCCCGTGGGCGTACCATTTTTTTTGTCTTTTTTTTCCGGTTGCGAGAGTCAAAAGTCCGCTGCATGGATTTCACAAAAATCCCCTCTGAAATAAATTTCGAGGGGGGTTTTTTGTTCAATTCTTGCCGCTTTGCTGCAAAAAGCGGATAAATGATCCGCTTTTCACGCGGACTTTTTTGTGGGGTTGCCAGCCGGATATTCCGGCTGGCTCGGCAGCGGCTTCGCCGCTTTGTCGAGTCCCCGTGGGCGTACCATTTTTTTGTAAGTAATAACATCAGTAAACTCAATGAGTTGCAGCTGGTGTTATTTTTTTGTCTTTATAAAAAATTCTCAATAGATACCGGCATGTAACCACAATTGTAAGTAAAGCAACTGCGCGAACAAGGTTTATCAATGGCAGCCATTGCCAAAGAGTGTGGCATCAGCAAAACGCGCGTACACCAGATTCTTGCAGCGTAAAAAACTTCGATAACCAATCAGGCGACTTCAATAAAAGAGTCGTCTGATTTATTTTTAAATAATATGGCATTGATTTTTTATTTTTTTTGAAAAATGCTTTTGCCGTGGTATATTACAATTTAATCTAAAAGACGGATTTAATAAAGTAAATGTCTAAAATATCCATCAGATTTTTTAATGACCGGGAGGTCAGAGCGGTTTGGGATGAAAGCACTTCCCAATGGTTCTTTGCTGCTGTCGATATTGTCGCTGTGCTGAATGAGCAATCTGATTATACCAAGAACCGCAACTACTGGAAGTATCTCAAAAACAAGCTGAAGAAAGATAATCCTGAACTGGTTAGCAGCACTAACCAGTTGAAATTAACCGCACCCGATGGCAAGAAGCGGTTGACTGACTGCTTTGACAGCAATGGTATTGTGGAACTGGCAAAAAACTTTCCCAATAACAAAGCTGCCAAGTTTCTTGACTGGTTCCTTTACAGCGAAAATACCGTTGATGGTCAAAGCAAGAAAAAGGCTTACGCTCTCTTTGAAAGCGGGTTACTTACTACTCTGGATCCTGGTACAATCAAGTGCTTGCAGCAGATTCATGCTTACATTTTCGGTGGTCTTTATGAGTTTGCAGGTCAAATCCGCTCCAAAAATATCAGCAAAGACGGTTTTACTTTTGCCAATGCTCTTTATTTTGACTCAATATTGCCAAACATCGAAAAAATGCCTGAAAATTCTTTCGAGGAAATCATTGCCAAGTATGTGGAAATGAATGTAGCACATCCTTTTATGGAAGGCAACGGTCGCAGCACCAGAATCTGGTTGGATTTAATGCTCAAGCGATCTTTGAAAAAGTGCATTGATTGGAGCATTGTCAACAAAAATTCGTATCTGGAAGCAATGCGTGAAAGCGTGGTAAATGCTTCTGCTCTGAAATCTTTACTTGAAGCAGCTCTGACCGACAAGATCAACGACCGCGAAATGTTCATGAAGGGTATTGACTACTCTTACTATTATGAAGAAGATGCTAACGAAGTGATTTAATCAAGAGGCGGTATTTTTAAGTGATCGCAGGTGATCTGGCGCGACTTGGCGCAATTCGTGGAACCGAATTACATGCGGCGCGTGATCACTCTTTTAGATGCGTTTCTGAGTGTTTTTAACATCAGAAATATTGACTCAAAATTTCACAAAAATCCCCTCTGAAATAAATTTCGAGGGGTTTTTTTGTTCAATTCCGGCCGCTTTGCTGCAAAAAGCGGATAAATGATCCGCTTTTCACGCGGACTTTTTTGTGGGGTTGCCAGCCGGATGTTCCGGCTGGCTCGGCAGCGGCTCCGCCGCTTTGTCGAGTCCCCGTGGGCGTACCATTTTTTTGTCTTTTTTTCCGGTTGCCAGCCGGATACTCTGCTTCGTACGATTTGTCCGATCAGCCGGAAAATTGCCAAAATAAAAATATTTAGACAACGTTTTCAGTGGTTTTTCTCCCGGATTTTTAATTTTTTTCGATATTTTTTAATCAATTAGACAAATCTAACTTGCAAAGATCCTTATATGTGCTATATTTATCAGGTGTTGGGAATGTGGCCTTTCATGGGGGAAGGCTGTATTCAGGACGGTGCCGGACTGCAAGGCAAATACCACCACAGAAGAGATCCGCTGTTGATGTAAAAACCAAAAAAACGGTCGCATACTGTGCTGCCCGGAACATGATTTGCCGGATGCACTTGCAGTGTTGTACCGCCGTTTGTTTTGGGGCCGATTTCTCCTGTTGCAGTATCTGTGCTTGCTTTTTTGGTATTGTCATCAATTAAAGTCGGATGGGATAAACCATTAACAACAGGGAGAAAATCCTATGAATCCTTGGATTCAAAAATGCGCTGTTTTGCTGGCGGCAGCCGGCGCGCTGACTCTTTACACAGAGGTTCAGGCCGCAGAGAAGGTTCAGAAAATCACCTTCATCGAAGACGATGCCCAGAAAGACATGGCATCAAAAATATATGTTCTCAAGTACACCAAGGCCGCTGACGTGGCACCGTTTGTGCGCAGCGCGGTCGTGCGTTACTGCCGCGAATCGAACGTATCGACAGTGTCGGATGCCGAACGCAACCGCCAGCTGCTGATCGTTTCCACCGGTATCAAAATGATCCCGTATGTGGACGACATCGTTGCGGCGCTTGACCGCAACGCCAAGTTCGATGCTCACTCCAACATTACCGGCAACGGGATTGCAGTCGGTTACTATCAGCCGCAGTTCCGCGCCACCGAAAGCATGTTGGATATTATTGTAAAGGGCGAAGTTTCCAGCGGGGCGCAGGACAGCTCGGTGCGGTTCGACGCCCAGCGCAACATGTTCTACTTCAAAGATACCCCGGCCACGGTAGATGACATCAAGACCAAACTCGCGTGGCTGGATAAACCCGCTCCGGCAGCGCGCATCGTGCTGACGGTTTACGAAGTCCGCGACAGCGACCTCAAGGATATCGGTATTGATTATCTTTCGTGGAAAAACGGTCCGGGCATGAATCTTTTTAATGTCGGATACAATGCTTTGAGTATGCACACGGCCGAATATATTATGGAAACTCTGGCCGACACCGGTACCGAACTGCTGGGTACTGCCACTTACGGCTTCGGCGGATTCTACACTGCTCCGGCGTTTGATATGAGCTTTATCCGTATGCTGCAGCAGAACGGCAAAGCCACGGTCAGCAGCTCGGCCAATGTGCTGGTGGCCAACGTACCCGGCAAGAGCTTCAAGGTGGAATTTGCTCCGGAATATCAGAACATCGTTAAAGATGCCGATCATGTTACCAGTGTTACGGCCGGCGAAAGCGCTTCGATGGCGATCGCGATTACCGACACTGTTATCACCGCCGGCAAAGACGGCGTGGTGAACTTCAACTACGATCTGACCAACTCCAACGTGGTCGAACGCAACAATCTGGGCGTGGAACTGCAGGAAACCGAAGCGATCACCTCCTGCTCGACTTTGAAGTTCAACGATGAACAGATCATTGCCACCTGGAACCGCACCAGCACGGTCGAACAGACCATCGGCGTGCCTTTCCTCTGCGAAGTGCCCGTACTCAAATACATTTTCGGAACCACGACTGAAAACACCGAAGTTACCCGTATGATCGTAACCGCCCGCGCCGTGCCGGTGGTCTACAACGAAAATATGGATCCGGGTGTGATCGCCGAATTTGACGAAATCTGCAAAAAGTAATTTGAAAAGGCATTGAATCATTATGAAAAAGTATATTGTAACTGCTTTTGCTGCAACACTTTTTGCCGGTGCTAATGCTATCGGCGGCGGTGCGGCGGCTCCTTATGAAAACAGCTCGATCGACGCCCGGCTCAACGTTACGGTCAAAAGCGACACCGATGTGGTGCATTTTGTCCGCGATAATGCCGACCCCAGCGTCTTTACCAAAGCCTATGTTATCAAACATGTTGATCCCTACGAACTGCGCTCTTATCTGCGCAGTATCGTGCAGACCCGCAAGGTCGATGGCGACAACACCAACGTCGAAGCGGTAAAATTCACCGACGGAACCAGCATTCTGCTGGTTTCGGCCGAAGATTACCGTTTTGCCGATCAGCCCGGCGCGCAGGGCATCGACTCGATCATCCGCGAACTCGACCAGCCCAAACTGGTTTCCAGCTCCGGCCGCAAGACCTATGTTTACAGCCCCAAATACCGTTCGTCGCTGGAGCTTATGAGCATGGTGGATGCTATCGGTGCGTACAGCAAAGATCCGGTGATGAACAATGTCGGCGGTACCGACGTGCTGGTCAACGATCCGGGCTTGAACCTGATCTTCTTCAACACCGCTCCGTTCTCGCGCAGAACCATCGGCGAAGTGCTGGCTGATTACGACAAACCCTATCCGCAGATCCGTGCCAAGATCACTGTGTACGAACTCTATGCGGAAAACGATACCAAACTGGGTCTGGATTTCCAGGCTTGGAAAAACAACGACGGTATTGATTTCTTCAGTGCCGGCGGCCGTTTTGCCAACAACCACAATGGCGTGGATCTGGTGCGCAACGGCGGTTGGAACAACACCAGCTATTTCCAGTTCAATCCCAAATGGAACACCAAATACCTCGACTTCCTGACCAGCAAGGGCAAAGCCAGAGTGGTGCATACTTCGGAACTTATGCTGCGCAACAATACCACGGCGCAAGTGGCCAAAACGACCTCGGTCTTTACGGTCAAAACTGCTCCGGTGGCAGACAACAGTATTACCGAAGCCTACACCGTAACGAATGTTCCGGCCGGCAGTGTTATCGCCAAGGACCGCGACGGCGCCGCGATTTCGCTTAACGCAACGGCCGATATCACCGTCATCAAGATGGGCAAAGGCACTTACGAATACACGCTGCGGGTCGACCGCAAATCGGCCGCCCGGTTTGTTGCCGGCGGTCAGGTGTTGGGTCTGGTGGCCGAAGCCGATATCATTGCTCCGGAAATCGAAGCTGCCTTGCAGCCCGTGGGCATTGGCCACAAAAGCGGCGTAACGGTCAATACCGAAGCCAGCCAGTTCGGTTTTACCATGAGCATGACGCCTTCGATCAACACCAAAGCTACCACGCTGAATGTGGTGATCAACAACTCCTCGCTGATCGGTTACAACTCCGACGGCAGCCCCCGTATTCAGGACGGCGCCAAGATTGACACCGATTTCACCATCGCCAACGAAGGTACCAAACTGGTCATCGGCGGCATCGAAAAACGCAGTGTGGTGCAGGTTTCCGGCGGCGTACCGATCCTGAAAGATCTGCCGCTGCTGGGCTGGCTCTTCTCGACGGAAAGCGAATCAACCAAGCGTTCGCAGCTGGTGGTCGTGGCCGAACTGCTGCCCGAAGCCTCCGAAGCTGACAAAGCCGTGGTCGGCGAAGTCCAGCAGAAGCTCTCCAAGGCCGGCGAAAGCAATACGTTCGGTTATCGTCAGTACCTGATCGACGAAGACCGCAGCAAGTAATTGCCGCGCTGAATGATTTTCCGGCGGGCCGGACTGCGGTTCGCCGGATTGCAGCCAACTGTTCCGGGTCAATGCAAGTATTTATTGCATCGGCCCGGATTTTTTGCTTTAAAAGTGGGGTGATCCAGAGATTTGTCTGGCAAGAGAACGATTTTCCTGAAAAAAATTTTTTTCAGCCCTTGACTTTTCAGAAAAAATGTTGTATAATCTGTTAAAACCCGGAGAAAACGTTTAATCAATTGGTTTTTGTGTTTTTGGTGAAACGATTCCCCTGGAAAGTAAAAACAGCGTATATTTACTTTTTCAACCGTTATTGAGGCTTAAAATTTATGGCTCATACCTCATCAAGCCTTGACAAGGTGTTAAAAGTCATGTATACTATTACAGTAACAGTAATTAAGTTGAAATAAATAGTTTTTTCTTATTAAACCGCAAAAAAACAAAGGAAAAATGGATTATGAAGAAGCATTTCACCCTCATCGAACTCTTGGTGGTAATTGCCATCATCGCTATCCTCGCTGCTATGCTGCTGCCGGCTCTCTCTGCCGCGCGTGAACGCGCCCGCAGTGCCAACTGTCAGGGCAACCTCAAACAGCACGGCCTCGGTTTTACGATGTATGCCGGCGATAATAAGGACTGGATCCCGGGAACTACCTACAACTATGTGTATCATGTTACACCTTATACTGCATGGGGATTACTTTACAGTGGCGGCTATGTAACCACGCCGGAAGCCTATTACTGCCCCAGCTTTACCGGCGCCAGCCGTGCCTCCAACTGGAT
>SUWA01000121.1 GCA_015061695.1 Lentisphaerota bacterium | reverse complement strand
CGGCAAACTGCCCTCTCATGCGTTCGCGGCCCTGACCCGTCTTCGCATTGCTACGCCGCGGCAAGCCGGGCTTTGCGGCGTTCCGCCGCATGAGCTGTTGGCGAGCTTCATTGTGTTGCTTCGGTGTGAAAAACCACCGGCTGAAACGTGGTTGTGATTATATTGCTTCAGCATAAAAAAACAGGCGCAGCAGATGATTTTCCGGTGCGCCTGACAAGTTTTTAGTGGATTATTTATCCTGTTCGCTTTTCAGGATGTAATCCGGCTTTTTGAGTTTGAGAATACGGTATTTCACAAATTCGCGGAAGCGCTGGCAGGCTGCGTACAATGCCGGGGTAAAGACGATCCCGATTACGGTCGCCAGCAGCATACCCGAAAAGGTGGTTATACCGATAGCCCGGCGGCTGGCCGCACCCGCACCTTCGGCGATCACCAGCGGGAACACACCAAAGAGGAAGCTCCATGCCGTCATCAGCACTGCGCGGTAACGCAACTCACCGCCGCGGATTGCCGCTTCGTAGACCGATACGCCGTTTTCGCGCTCCTGCTTGGAAAATTCCACCATCAGAATGGCGTTTTTGGCGGTCAGACCGATCAACATAACCATACCCAACTGGGCGTAAATACTCATGGTTTCGCCGGTCAGGTACAAGCCGATCAAGGCGCCCAAACTGGCAAATGCAACTGCCATCATTACCGGCACCGGGATGGTCCACGATTCGTATTGCGCCACCAGGAAGAGATAGGCAAACACAATAGCCAGCAGCATGAGTTTCCCCAGCTGACCTTCGTTTTCTTTTTCCTGATAGCTCATACCGGTCCACTCAATGTGGTACTCGCGCGGCAGTTCAACACTTTCGGTGATCTGGATCAAGTCCCCGGTAGATGCACCGGGCTTGCCTTGAGCATTCATTTCCGCCGAAGTGAGTTTATTGAAACGCTGGATACGGCGCGGCCCGACCATGAATTTCAGTTCGCCAACCGAGGTCAGCGGAACCATGTCGCCGTTCTTGTTGCGGATCTGGATGTTGCGGATGTCGTCCAGAGTGGCACGTTTTTCGCCTTCGGACTGGATCTTGACGTAGAAGCTGTTGCCCAGAATGTTGAAGTCGTTGATGTAGAACGATGCCAGCTGGCTCTGCAAGCTCGAGTAGATCATCGCCGAATCCAGTCCTTTGGAGTGGGCCTTGAGCGGGTCGATATCCAGATAAAGCTGCGGCGTGTTGGCGTCATAGGTGGTCATGGCGTAGAGGGTGCGCGGGTCTTTGGAGATTTCTCCGGCCATGGTGATCGCCTGAACAAACAATTCCTGCGGAGTTACATCGCCTTCACGCGAAAGCATGAAACTCGCCCCGCCGGTGGCACCCAAGCCCATAATTGCCGGCGGCGTAAAGCATTTGATATCTGCTTCCGGAATGCTGGCGGCCACTTCCTGAATTTTCATGTTCATGGGGCCCAGATGTTTATCCGGGGCGGTACGGTCATCCCAGTGATCAAGCTGCACAATGGCAATACCGGCATTTTCGGCACGGCCGGAAAGAATACTGAAACCGGAGGCTACCAGAATATTACGCACACCATCGACTTCCAGCACTTTATCGCGGAATTCCATCAGTGATCTTTCGGTACGTTCGAGCGATGCGCCCGGGGGCAGGTCGATATTGACCAGAATTGCGCCTTTATCTTCGGTGGGCAGGAAGCTGCTGAGGATCTGTTTATTCATAAACCAGATGCCGCCCAGCACGATGCCGAAAAGGATCAAAGTCACTATTGCGCGGCGTACCAGCAGTTTTACCCCGAAAAGATAGACCTTACGCGAGGCATCCATAACAACGTTGAACGGCGCAAAGAAAACCCCCGGTTTTTCTTTGGGCGGGCGCAGCAATATAGCACACAGCGCCGGACTCAAAGTCATGGCTACAATAGTAGAGAAGCACAGCGAGATACACATCGTTACTGCAAACTGCATGTAAATGGTACCTACCATACCGCCGTAAAAAGCCAGCGGCGCATAACATGCAACTGTAACCAGGGTGGTGGCGATGATCGCCCCGGTGATCTGCTGCATACTCTTGATGGCGGCTTCTTTGGGCGAGAGTTTTTCGCGCTGCATCAAAGCCTGACAGTTTTCGACTACCACGATGGCGTCGTCGCACAGCGAACCGACTACCAGAATCAAACCGAACATGGTCAGCACGTTGATACTGTAGCCCAACGCCAGCATCACCGGGAAGGTCGCCATCAGCGATACCGGAATTGCCACCGAAGGAATCAGTGTGGCGCGCCAATCCTGCAAGAAAAGCCAGGTGATGACTACCACCAGCAGCAGTGCCACGATCAAGGTGGTAACGATTTCTTTGAGCGAAATAACGATAAACTCGGTCGGGTCATAAGCTGTGGTGTAGCTGACCCCGGCAGGGAAGCGTTCGGCCAGACGTTTGATTTCGGCCTTGACCTGTTCCACGGTTTTCAGCGCGTTGGCATCGCTGGAGCGGTAGATCGCCAACGCCACCGATTCACCCTTGCTCAAGTTGGGGGGCTGGATGGTATCGGGATTGTTTTTGGCTTCTTCCAGCTCTTCCATGCGTTCTTTCTGGGTCTTGTACCAGGCGCGGCCGGCGTTGAGCTGGGGACCGAGTTTGACTTCGGCGATATGTTTGATTTTGACCAGACTGCCGTTATCGTTGCGCACAACGATTTCGCCGAATTCTTCGGTGGTTTTGAGTCGGCCCTGAACGTTGAGTTTGTACTCAATATATTTGCTGCTGCCTTCGGAACCGATGGTACCGGCGGCGGCCTGAACGTTCTGCGCTCTGATCGCAGCAATGATTTCGTCGGTGGAAATACCCAGGTTGGCCATGCGGTCGGGCTTCAGCCATATACGCATGCTCAACACCTGCGGCGACATAACGTCGGCTGCGGCTACCCCGTCAATACGCGAGATCGGGTCTTTGATAACAGTATTCACATAGTTGTTGAGGTTCAGTACATCGTAAGTGGTACCGTCGGTCATGAATACGAATACCGCCAGCATGTCGCCGGTACGTTTGTCCACGTTGACCCCGACTTTTTTGACTTCGTCCGGCAGTTTTGATTCAGCGCGTTTGAGTGCGTTCTGCACGTTGACCATAGCCATGTCGGAGTCGGTACCGCTTTTGAATGTTACTGAACAACTGTAGTTACCCATGTTGTCGCAGGTACTGGAGAAATAGAGCAGGTCATCCACACCGTTGAGTTCGTCTTCGATCGGAATAGCTACAGTTTCGGCCACCACACTGGCACTGGCACCGGAATAGGTTGCCGATACCGAGATCTGCGGCGGGGCGATTTCCGGGTATTCTGCGATCGGCAGCTGGGTCAGTGCGATCACCCCGGTCAGCACAAAAATAATGCTGATGACCATCGCAAAGCGAGGCCGTTCAATAAATATCTTGGAAAACATGATCCTGAATCCTTATTTTTCCACCGGGTTGATCACCACTTCTGTCACGTTAGGCATAAAGCGGATCTTGTGAGTTCCGTCGATGACGATGCGGTCGCCGGTATTCAATCCGGTTGCGGCATTTTTTCCGGTCTTGAACGGCTGAATGAACACATAATCAGCATGCATGGAAACAATGTTGATCTTGCGCTTGGTGGCCGCATTTTTTTCGTTGACCAGATAGACGATCTGTTCGGTCTGCCCCAGATGATTGATCACATTCATTACTGCTGACGGCGGGATGGCCAACGCTTTTTCAGCGATCGTGCGTTCAATAGTTACAGTAACGGTGGCACCGGGACGCAGTTTTTCGGACGCATTATTGAATACCGCAAACACCTGGATCGTATCGGTGCGGCTGCTGACTGTGTTGTCGATAAATTCAACAGTACCGTTTTCACCCAGAACAGTATCATCGGCCAGCTTGAGTTTGATCACTGCTTCTTTTTTGAGCGTATCCAGCGAACCGAACATTTCCAGATAGTCGCGGTTGCTCATGGCAAACTGTACGCGGATGGGGGTGATCTGTTTGATGGAAGCCATAGCGCCGGAGGCCGGCGTTACATAGTTGCCCAGCGAAAAATTGTTCACCCCGATCACACCATCCATCGGCGCAATGATCGTGGTGTTGTCCAAGTCATCCTGGGCGGTGATCAAAGCGGCTTCGGCCGCGGCCAGCGAGGCTTCGGCCGATTTTTTGGCAGCTTCGGCAGCTTTCAGCGAGGCTTCGGCGGCGGCCTTGGCGTTTATACAGGCATCCAACACGCTTTTGGCATTTTCCAATTTATCATCGCTGGTAACATTTTGTTTGGAGAGTTTGAGCTTACGGTCGTAGTCACTCTGGGCGTAAGTCAAACGCGCATCAGATTCGGCGATCCGGGCCTTGGCGTTGGCAATATCGGCATCAGCGCGTTCAATATCTGCCAGGGCTTTGGCTTTGGCGGCCAGCGCGTTGCTTACTGCGGCCTGATAACGGGTTTCGTCAAACTTATAAAGGACATCACCTTTTTTGACTTTATCGCCTTCTTTGAACCCGACCAGCTTGATTTCGCCGGATACACGGGGCATCAGCGTAACTACCGACGGAGATACCACCACCCCGGCGTAGGTGCGTTTTTCAATATTGGCTTGCTCGGTTACTTTTCCGACAGTTACCAGCGGAGCCGGCTGGGCTTGCGGTTGTTGGGCCTGTTTTTTCTGGCAGCCGGTGCAATAGCCGGCCAGCAGAACACCACATGCTGTAAAAAGCAGGGTTTTTTTCATCTTTCTTCTCCTTTATATACTGTAGAATTTTTTATTGATCCATCATCTGCTTGGTGCGTTGCAGTTCAGTGATTTCTGCCTGCAGCGTATCCAATACTTTGCTGAAGACGGCAAAATCTTCAGCCGGGATATTTTGAGTTATTTTGCTCATCATATTGTTGATTTCAGCAATATGCTGTTCTTTGAGTTCCAACCCCATCGCGGTCGGGCGCAGCAATATGGCCCGCCGGTCTGCCGGACTGGTGGTTCGCTCCACGAGTTTTTCGCGCACCAGAATATCAACCGTTTGCGAAATCGCGCCGGGGGTAAGATTCAACTCGCTGGCGATCTCTTTGAGCATCACCCCGTGCGGATGGCGCTCGTAAATCACCCCGACCACCCGCAGCTGCGAGAGCGGTATGCGGCTGGGCAGATCGCTTTTGCCGCATTTGTTGAAACTGTCGGCCAGACGCATGACTTGCTGCCAGGTATGTTCGAGTTCAGTTGTGGTGGTTTTGTTCAACTTTGCACCCCTTTCTGAATCATTGTTCAAAGGATTAAATATAAGTTTGGTAAATAATTTAACTTATAAAATAATTCAATTTTGTAATTTTGCAAATTTTGAACTCAAAATATCCGGCAAAAAAAAACGGGCTGTTGCAAAATGAAGTGCACCCCAAAAGTTGGACACAACTTTTGAGGTGTACTTTTTTTTTAGCCGGCAACTGCCTTGAATAAGATATCTATAAAATTTTTTCAGCGGTCAATATGTGGCGTGTTATGCTCAAAACAAGACATTTGCCAAATAAAAAGTTATCTTATTTTATAAATAACTTTGTGCCATTGACAGCAGTTTTCTTTTGAAGTATATTTATCGTCGAGAGGTATTGTATATGGGTAGAAATAAAATGGAAAA
>SUWA01000011.1 GCA_015061695.1 Lentisphaerota bacterium | reverse complement strand
CACTCTTCCGCAGTATCATCCCAAACAGATCGCACCTGCTGTTCGCCAAATATTTTTATTTCATTATGCTGTGTCATTCTGCAGTTTTACCGTGTAACAGTTTATTGAAATACACATTGTTAATATAATATCACATAATTTGAAAAATACAACCACGGGATTATTATATCTGCAATAAATACCTTCTGAAATCCTTGTACTGGAGTTGTTCATGGATAGTTGCCGGATTGGCACGATCTGGATGCATGGAATAATAATCCCAGACGCCGCTCAACGGCAAATCCCGTTTGGCGGTAGCAAAACCTTTGGCTTGCTGAACGTGGGCGGCGATGACTTCTGTGGAAGTCGCCTTTATGATCGGAATAAACTCTTCTGCCTTGCGTAATGCTTCGGCACGGTTAGTTGTTTGTAAACTGACGGTTTTGCGGTGTCCTTCAGCTTGATAACGGTAAAAATAAATTTTCCCCGGATCTTTGGGAAAAATTGAGCCAACACTCAAACGAACAGATTTTACAGCCATAAAAATACCTTCAAAAATTGGTTTTCATGACATAAAATAAATTGAGCCGTGTTCCGGTAAATATATTGAGTATCAAAGAGAGCCCAAGAGAGCTGTCAAGATATATTAAAGATATTTCAAGTGGTACTCAATGGTACTTGAGCGGATTTTTGAACATGTCCGCTTGCTGGGCTTCAACGGATTCCGCCCCGGAAAAAACAAAAGCCAACCCGTTTTGAGTTGGCTTTACCGGCAAAAAAAGCCGGTGAATTGAGTTTGAACTCAAAACACCGGAATTTGGGCAAAAAAAATGGTACACCCATAGGGATTTGAACCCCAAGCCTTCTGGTCCGTAGCCAGACGCTCTATCCAATTGAGCTATGGGTGCACGCTTAAGTGTGATCACTTATTGGTGACAACAGCGTTTAAAATACACCGCTTTTAGAATTTTTCAAGTTTTTTTTGATTTTTTCTGCATTTTTTTGCGATAACCGTGATTATAGGCGGGATTTTTGCCTTGCAACTGGCAAAAAATCTGCCTTGAGTTATATTATAGTATGAGTCTTTTTAAATTGATAAGTAAAACAAGGAGTATGTACCATGGCCGATAATTACAACGTCTATCTCAATCCTTTGACCGATCGCTATGCCAGTGCCGAAATGAGTTACAACTGGTCCCCCCAGAAAAAGCACTCCACCTGGCGCCGTCTGTGGGTGGCACTCGCCGAAGCCGAACAGGAATTCGGTCTGGCTATCACCGATCAGCAGATCAACGAAATGCGCGGCCATCTGGACGACATTGACTTTGAAGCCGTCGCCCGCGAAGAAGCCGAACGCCGTCACGATGTAATGAGTCATATCCATGTGTTCGGTACTCAATGCCCCAGCGCCATGCCCATCATCCATCTTGGCGCCACCAGCTGCTATGTTACTGACAATACCGAGCTTATCCAGATGCGTGACGGTCTTAAACTCGTCCGCGGCAAGATGCTCAAGCTCTTTGACAATATGGCCAAATTTGCCATGCAGTACAAAGATATGCCCACGCTGGGGTTTACGCACTATCAGCCGGCCCAGCTGACCACGGTCGGCAAACGCTTCTGCCTCTATCTGCAGGATTTTCTGCTGGATTTTGAACGGTTGGAAAACGAACTGGCCAATCTGCCGTTCCGCAGTGTCAAAGGTACTACCGGCACCCAGGCAAGTTTTCTGGAACTCTTTGACGGCGACCACGACAAAGTGCGCGCTTTGGAAAAACGCGTAGCCGAAAAAATGGGTTTTGAAAAGATCATTCCGGTTTCGGGACAAACCTACACCCGCAAAGTCGATTTTTACATTCTTTCGCTGCTGGCCGGTATTGCCCAGAGCGCTTACAAGATGGCCGGCGATATCCGCTTGCTGGCCAATTTGCGCGAAATCGAAGAACCCTTCGGCAAAAAGCAGATCGGGTCCAGCGCCATGGCTTACAAACGCAACCCCATGCGCAGCGAACGCGTCTGCTCGCTGGCCCGCTATGTGATGGATCTGCCGGTCAATGCCGCGCACACCCATGCCACCCAGTGGTTTGAACGCACCCTCGACGACTCCGCCAACCGCCGTCTGGTTCTGCCGGAAGCATTTTTGGGTATCGACGTTATTCTCTCGCTGCTGGTCAACATTACCGATGGCTTGCAGGTGTGGCCGGCGGTCATCGCCAAACGCGTAGCGGCCGAGCTGCCCTTTATGGCGACCGAAAATATCATGATGGAAGCGGTCAAAGCCGGCGGCGACCGTCAGGAACTGCACGAAGCTATCCGGGTGAACAGTATGGAAGCCGCCCGCATGATCAAAACCGAAGGCCGCGACAACGACTTGCTCGACCGCCTCAAAGCCGATCCGGCGTTTGCCAAAGTCGCGGACAAGATCGACAGTCTGGTCGATCCCAAAAAGTTTGTGGGCCGCGCTCCCCAGCAGACCGAAGACTTTATCCGCGAACATATTTCGCCGATTCTGGCCATGTACGAGTACGAGCTTACCGGGGCCAGTGTTGACTCGGTAAATGTCTGATTTTCAGGTAAACAGATTATGGGATCTATGACTCCGGAAATGGCCGCCGAACGCGCTGAACGGCGCCGCCGTTCCGGAGTACGGATGGGCTGCATCTGGTCAAGTATGCTGTTGGCCGGATTGCTGATCTACATTGCCGTTTACTTTATCTTGCAGCATTTCAATCACCGCAACTGGTCGCTGGCGATCAACGCGGCCATCCGCGAGGGCAATGCTTCCGAAGCTGCGGCGCTGCTGGAATCCTGCCGCCAACAGGTCCCGGCGCTGGCCGGTAAAGCGGTTTTTGCCAACTGGACTCATCAGGTAAAAGTGTTGCAGCAACAGCAGACCGAACGGCGCAAGATATTCCAAAACAAGCTCGGGCAGATGCAGCAGCGGTTGGATTCCGCCAATGCCGATGCGCTGCTTTTGAATCGGGAACTGGCCGAAGTTGCCCGTTATGCGGAAAATGAGTCCGATCTGGCCCAAGTCCGCGCTTTGCAGCTGCGTTGCGAGGCATTGAGCAAACTTCAGGCGCTGGCTACGGCGCAGGATTCGCTGAAAGAACTCGAAAAATTACAGCAGGGGATCGCGCATTTGCAAGTGCTTCAGCAGCAGCACCGGTGGAGTGAGTTTGATTCAGAATCCGGCAAGATCGACCGCCAACTATCGCGACTGATCCAACAGAGTTACCAGCTGCCGGAAATCACACGCGAGTGCGAAAAACTCCAAACCCGTCTGCGCAACCTTGCTGCCGGCAAAAATCAGGCACAGCAAGCGCATTTGCAAGCCGGGGCGCTGTATGAGCAACTGCTGCAATGCAATGATCTGCAGCAAGCCGTAACTCTGGTTGAGCGCCTGCAGCGTGATTATTCGCAAACACTTTATGCACAAAGGGTCAGAAATCTGCCCGCCGGTTTTGCGGTTTTGCGTAAAAATTTTACCGCACCGTTACTCCGGCTTGAGCAACGCTCCGCCCAGCGGCTGCAGCAGACGCGTGAGCAGCTTATTGCTGATCTGAAGAAACTTAAAAGCGACCACTACCATACCCTCACTTGCGAACTGGTTCTGCAGCTTGAAGATAACACATTGCTGCATTTTGAAACCTACCGGAAAGCTGAATTTGTGCCGCAAAATGATGTTACCGCGGTGATCGAATTTACCACTGTTGACAACCGTAAGATCCGCGGGGTTTTCCATCGCGCTGACGGCCGGGGTACGCTGACGGTCAACGGCACGACCCGATTAAACGGCAAACTGGCCAATACCCGGCCTCAAGGCGTGTTGCCCGATGCGCCCAATATCAAAATCCTTGACCGCCTGATTACTGAACTTGAAGAACTCCCTGCCGCTTGCCTGCCGCAGCAGCTTATAAAAATGCAAACGCTGCTGCAGGAGCCTTTGTTGTCTGCTGTGCCGCTGCAAAGCCAACTGCAGCAGATCCTTGCCCGGACTTATGACAAGTTGGATTCGACGCCGCAACAACTGATTTTTGAGCAGGAATTGTACCAAAAGTGTTTGGCCAATCCGCCGGAGTGGGCCGGTTTTGTCTATCGCAATGGCGCGGATTGGCATGTCTGTTTGCAGCGCAATTATGCCGACGCTCCGGCGTTATCGCTGTGGCTGATCGATCCGGCGGAACAGAAATTGCGTTGGTTCGGTATTTGGCAGAATGGCCGATTTACGCCGTATGGCGCACCCGGCCAACTGTCGCCGGAGTCGGTCGGATTGCTGGCGGCACCGGCGGAAAAAATTGATTTGAGGATGCAGATCCAACGTTGGCAGCAGCAAGCCATCCGGGATAACCTTGCACTGCCCAAGCTGCCGGAATATTTACAGCTTTGAAGCCTTTTTCTGCAAGTGCATACCGCCATCGACCGGCAATATGACCCCGGTCAAAGACGGACTGTTCCAAAAGAGTTCCACGGCCCGGGTGATTTCTTCCAACTGCACCGGCTGATGCATGGGCACGCGTTCCAATATCCGGGTCATACCGGGAGTCGTACAGTTTACCGGCGGGATGACCGCGCCGGGCGCAATGGCGTTGATTCTTTGCTGCGGCGCGTGTTCAGATGCCAGATCTTTGAGGGTATGAGCCAATTTGATCCGGCTGGGCAGATATGAATCAACGCCGTCCGGTACTTCCGAAAAAGCCTTGATTCCGCCATCCGGCTCAAGAATATCGCTATCCAGCAAAGTTACCGCCACTTTTTTTCCGGTACGGGAACTTTTTTGTTCATATTGTTTTTGGATTATTTCCAACGGTGCAAAGTAGTTGACCTGCCAGTAGCGCTCGCGGTCGGAGGGTTTTTCGGCGCTCTGCGGTGCAGTCAGGCGGTAAACACTGGCGTTGTTGATCACCAGATCAAACTCCGGCAGGGTTTGCAGCCAGCTTTGCCGCGCTGCCGGATCGCTCAAGTTGCACCGGGTGATCCGGTGCCGCTCCGGATCGGGGAAAGATGCAATCAGTTCAGCTGCCGCTGCTTGCGACTGCCAGACATGCACCCAGACTTCAAATCCGGCGTGCGCAAGGTAAGAACTCAACGCTCCACCGATCCGGCGACCGCCGCCGGTTACAAGGACTCGTGGAAAAATATCTTTCATAATGAACGGCTTAAATATCTTTCGTAAAACTCTTTGGCCACCGGCGCACAATCGCGTCCGCCGGAACGGCCTTCTTCGACCAGCACGGTCAACGCGTAGCGTTTTCCTTTGTAAGTAACAAACGACGTAAACCAGGTGTTTTTGATCCGTTCGTTGCGAATATCGACTTCGGCCGTACCGGTTTTGCCGTATATAGTCAGTTCACTGCTCCGCCCGGATCGGCCGCTGCCCTGCGGCGCATTGACTACGTTGTACATGCCGTTTTGAACCAGCGTCAATGCTTCGGGCGATACATCCCACTGCCGGATGACTTGCGGTTTGTTGCGGAAAAGCAGTTTTCCTTTTTCGTCATAGACTTCTTTAAGCAGATACAGTTTCATCAGTTTGCCGCCGTTGGCTATAGCCGCCGTGTAACGGGCTGCTTGCAGAGGCGATATTTGAACTTTGCCCTGGCCGATGGAAATCAGGGCTGTTTCGTGATCGCTCCAACGGTAACTGCTGTCTTCGATCCAGCGTATTGGATTCAGTCCGACCGTACCGCCGGTTTCCAAGCCGGTGGCTTCGCCGATCCCGCCGATACCGTAAAAATCCGCCAGATATTCCGCTCCGATTGCCAGCCCGACTTCGATAAAATAGTCGTTGCACGAGCGTTCCAACGCCTGCAGCATGTTCAATTCGCCGTGTCCGTAACGGTTGGCACAAGATATTTGTTTGCCGTCAACGATACTGCGGCCGTTGCATTTGACTTTGGATTCCGGATCGACCCCGCGGGCCAGGGCCGCCAGCGCCACCAGCGGTTTGATGATCGAACCGGGCATGTACGAGCCGCGGGTCGCCCGGTCAAACATGGGGATGCCGGGATCTTCCAACAGCTGTTGGTAATACTCTTTGCTCCACACCGGACTGATCTTGCCCAAATCCATGTGCGGACTGGATACCAGTGCCAGCACTTCGCCGGTATCGGCATCAAGCAGAACCAGCGCCCCCCGGCGGTTCTGCATGAGTTCTTCGCCCAGTTTCTGCGCCCGCGAGTCCAGAGTCAAAACAATATTGTTGCCGTTGCGCGGAGCCTGGTACTCCAAACGGCGGGTGTTGACATAGCCGAGGTGATCCACCTGCATAAGCTCGCTGCCGGGAAAACTCTGCAATCCGGGGATCCCCAGCAGTCCGGCATTTTCTTCAAAGGCAAGTTCCACGCCGCTTTTGCCCTCCTGATCCGGCCGGTAATAAAAATATTCGCTGCGGTCGGCGGCTTTATCGGCATTTTCCGACCGGGTGTAACCGATTACCAGCGAGGCCATTGAGCCTTCCGGATAATTACGCACCGGCACAACTTCCACCCCCACACCGGGCATTTGCGGCATCAGCTGAAAAGCCCGCGCCAGCTCTACGGAATCAAGATCTTTGTAGAGTACCAGCGGCAGACCGGGAGTAACGGTTATATGCCGGATGATTTTTTCGGAAGTAAGGTCATCCGGCCGGTTGAATTCAGTTGCCAGTATCGAGGCTATATTGCGGATATTTTCGACCGTTTTTTTACGGGAATTCCGGCGCATTTCCTGCAGATAAAATACCAGATTGTAGCTGGGTTTGTTGTCGGCCAGCAGGCAGTAGTCCGCAGTAAAGATCCGCCCGCGCAAGCCCGGCAGCCGCACCCGCCGCACCGATTGGCGCGAGATCGACTTGCGGTAATGCTCGCCGCCCAGCACCTGTTCGTACCAGAGTTTGAAAATAAGCACACCGAAACCGGTCAGCATCAGCAATGCCACGATCAGCAACCGGGCGCGGAAACTGTTTTCGGGAGTCATCGTTTATGCCCGCCTTTCCGGGTCATGAAACGCGGCAGACCCAAAAACTCCATCTGCACTTCTCCCAATACGATAAACAGCAGAAAAAGCGCGGCAGAAACCACCGTACACCACAAACTCTGCAACAGCACCCAGTGCAGCTGCTGCGGGTAACGCCCCGTCAGAACCCAACTGCTCAACAAGTTCATGATCGCCGGCAGCCCGGCCAGCAATCCGGCCCACGCTCCGGGAGTCCAGAAATCCGGCCGCACATCTTCGTCGTGCCGGTCGATCCACCAGCCCAGGATCAGCGCCAAAAGCGTGTTGGCCAGCGGATAAAGCACGTTCCAGCTGCCGCCGTAAAGTCCGCACAAAACAGCGCTGCTGAACAGCGCCGCGCCGGCGCCCCAGTTGCGTCCGAATGCCAGCACTGCATAGAGCGCCCCCAGCTGGGCCAATGGCAGCGCCCAGCCGATATTGCCCAGTTCCAGCTGCAAATAGAGCAATAAAAATTGTGTCAAGATCAAATATACGGCTTTGAACATTTCCGGTCCTGCGGCTTAATTCTGATTGTCCACTTGTACGACCAGAACTGTACGCAGCGACTCCAGATTGGCTGCCGGGCGCATAACGCCGCGGCGATAAAGCCGGTTGTCGTACGGCAAGGTCGACGGCTCAATACTTTCCAGCGTGCCCAGCCACAATTTGCCGGGGATCCCGGCTTCGAATTCAGTTGTATAGATCGGCTGATTCAGCGTAAAAGTCCGGTTGGCCGGCAAAAAACCAATTGCGGCAGTACCACCGCTGGCCGGTTCAAACAAACCGGCATTGATGATTCCGACCGCATTATCCGACTCCGGCAGCACGGCTGAAATGCGCATTTCCGGATTCAGCACGGTAATGACCCGCGAGGTATGTTTGCTGACACTTTCGATTCTGCCCAGCAAGATCACCCGCTCCTGACTGCCCGGTTCCGGCACGATCACTGCCATGCCGACTTTCATGCCGTCATCGCTGCCGCGGTCGATGGTAAAAGCGCTGTCCCACATCCACGGATCGCGCAAAGTAATGCTGCAAGCGGTGTATTTATAGCCGTGCGGAGCTTTAAGTTCCAGCATACTGCGCAGCTGCAGATTTTCACTTTTGAAGCGCTCCAGCTCGTTGACTTTGGTGATAAGTTTTACGTTCTGCTCGCGCAGTTTCATAACTTCGGCGGCCAGCTGGGAGCGGCTGCGCATTTTCAAGGTCTGTTCGGCCACCGTGTTGCCGGCGGTGTTGGAAAGGGTCAGGTAGGGGGCAAAAAAGTTCCTGACCGTCCGCTGCCATGGAGCCGTCAGCGCTATAAGCATGACGGCGGGTATGGCAAAGTACCACGCCAAACTCCAATTGCGGCGCGGCGAGTTACCGGCGATCCGGCCGGATGATTTTTTATGATTCTTTTTCACGCAAGGCAGCCTTTTTTTATAACCGTTGCTTTAATATAGTGCATAAACATAGTTTATGCAATTTTTCCGGGCAAAAAAATACCCTCCGCAAGCGGTACGAACCGCAGTCGGAAGGTATTGCCCGTAACGCTTGGAGCAACGTGAGTTTTATTCTGCCCGATTCCCCGGGGGGCGGTGCGGAAGCCGATATTCAGTTGGTGAATTCTTTGACCAATATCATGTCGGTTACTTTGCCGTCCGGAGCAATGGTAAACTCATCGATTTTCCGGTTTTTTTCATCCAGCGACTGCACATGCAGCCGGTCGGCCGAAGCATTCACCAGAAAGTAGTTGAAATCGGCCGAACCGCCGTGATTGAAGCTGTCGGCAATCACCAGTGTGTAGGGGTAATTCTTGCCGGGTACACCGGGCAATCCCGGAGTTTTATTGCTGAAGCCGCTGGAATTGACCTTGAACTTGTTGCTGAACGCATCGGTGCGTATATAGCGGTGGCGGTGGCCGGAAAGCATCAGATGAATGCGTTTATCCGGATCAGTGCCGGTCAGCAAGCCTTTCAGCAGCGGCCCGGGCGTAACCTTGGCCACCGATTCGGCGATCGCGTGCGAGGGGTAATGTACGACCACTACGCGGAACGTGGCCGTCCGGCAGGCTTCGCTCTGCAATTCAGCTTCCAGCCACTTGCGCTGGTGGGCGAAAAGTCTGCGGCACATTTCGGGCTGATAAGCGTTGCCGCTGTCCAGAAAGATGTAAAACACGTTGCCCTTGCGCAAACTGAAATAAGTACGATCATTTTCACAGGGGAAAAACTTGTGCCAGATGGGGTGGTTTTTGCCGTAATAATCGTGATTCCCGCGCAGAACCGTAACCGGCAGCGTGCCTTGCGCCTGTTTGCAGAGTTCCGACAGAAAACCGTTCATCATCGTGTTATAAGAGTCATCTTCAAATCTTCCGACCTGATCACCCAGCAGCACGCAAAGCGAAGCCCCGGCTTTCCGGCCGGATCGGATCATCTGCCCCATAACTTTACTGCGTTCGTGAACGTCAGAAATCAACAGGATTGTATGTTCGATCTGATCCCGACCGGGCATCGAGAATTTATACTCACCACTGCGGTCGCCATTGGCGGCCACCAACGCATAAGTGCAATTGCTGCCGGCGGCAAGATCTTTGATTTCAGCGTTATAGACCCATTTGCCCGGTGCCACGGACTGACTTTGCATCTTTATCCGGCTTTGCGGACGCTGCGGGCTTGAAAATTCCACATAACACTCCGTGGGCTTTTCGGCGGCCATGATAAAAGTTACGGCTGCAGTTTGATTGTTGATATAGCGCAAATACGGTTCGCACTCCATTTTCAAACCGGCGGCGCCGAGCGTGGCGGCCGCACCCGACAGGCATATACTCAAGATATTACGAATCAACCTGAAACTCATCGCTGCAAACCTTTCTGCTTGAGGGGAGAAAATCTTGTTTTTATAATATAACTGCCCGGTAAAAAAAATCCAATTTCCCGCATTTTTTTACATAAAAAAACCGTTATCCGGTACACTGCATCCGGATAACGGTTGAAAAAGATCAGCTTTATTTGGCGCCGTATTGCTCGTAGTAGGCGTTGATCGCCGCCATGAGTGTGTCGTCGATAATGACCTTGCCTTTGTAGGGGCGGTTGTAGAGGTGTTCGATAACTTCCTGCATGGTAACGATGGCACAAGTCTTGAAACCGTATTTTTCGGAAATTTCGTTCAAGGCGCTCTTTTCGCCCTGACCGCGTTCCATACGGTCAACGCTGACCACCAGCCCCAGCACATCAACATTGCCCTGCGCCTGCAGAATGGGAAGAGTTTCGCCGATACTGGTTCCGGCAGTGGTAACATCTTCGATGATCACGACTTTGTCGCCGTCAGCAATGGGACTGCCCAGCAGGATGCCTTTGTCGCCGTGGTCCTTGACTTCTTTGCGGTTGGAGCAGTAACGGATGTCGGCATCGTATTTTTCGGAAATAGCGATCGTGGCCGCCACCGAAAGCGGAATACCTTTGTAAGCCGGCCCGAACAGAACATCAAACTCCAGCCCGAACGTATTTTTGATCGCCTGCGCATAGTATTCGCCCAGTTTGCGCAACTGTGCGCCGGTGCGGTAAAAACCTGTGTTGACAAAAAACGGGGTCTTGCGGCCGCTCTTGGTAACAAAATCGCCAAATTTGAGGACTTGGCAGTCGATCATAAATTCGATAAACTCTTGCTTGTAACGTTCCATCTTTCACCTTGCTTTTTATTGATTGCGGTTGTTATTGCTTTCTTAATATAGTCCTTTAATGAGTAAAAACAACCTTTGAGCGGCGAATAATCGGAAAAATACGCCGGAAAATAACCCGATAGAGTGGTTTTCCGGCGTTTGGGCTTTATTGCTTATTACTCAATTCCATGGCATTGCGCACCATGATGAGGAATTCGGCCCGTTTGCCGTCGTTGTCTTCCCCCAGCGAGATCACCGCCCGGGAGCGCAAATTCTGATAATTTGCATTGCCTTTGTACTGCGAGTCGCGCAACAGCAGCGCAAATTCCGCCGCCGCCGAAGCCCAGCGCAGATTGTTGCCGGCGGCAGGATATTTACTCAAAACAAAACTTTCCAGCACACTGGGTTCCTTGCTCTGCGGCTGCTGATAGCGCAGTTTGCAGGTAAGGATTTCCGTTGACGAACTTCCGGTACGCGTCTGGTACTTAAGATCATCGACCTTGCCGCCATCGGCCGCTCCGGCCGGCGCTCCGACCGGAACGATCTCGTAAAGTACAGTTACCTGATGGCCGATACCGATCTCGCCGCCATCTTTGCTGTCGTCATTAAAATCCCGATCCGCCATGGTGCGCATTTCGTACCCCAGCAGACGGTAGGCCTGGATTTGCGCCGGATTGAATTCGACCTGAAACTTGACATCGCGGGCAATGGCGAACATGCGTCCGGCAAAACATGCCTGCATGACCTTGCCGGCCTCGCGCAGAGTGTCAATATAGTAATAGTTGCCGTTGCCCTTGTTGGCCAGCATCTTGAGTTTATTTTCGTGATAATTGTCTGCGCCCATACCGAACACACTCAAATAGATCAGATTTGAACGTTCTTTTTCCACCATTGCCACCAACTCTGATTCGCTGGAAACACCCACATTAAAGTCGCCATCGGTAACCAGCACGATGCGGTTGTTGCCCTGCCGGATAAAGTGTTTGTGCGCCAGAATATAGGCTTGCCGGATACCATCTGCACCGGGGGTGTAACCGCCGGAGGCAAGTTCTTTGATCTTATTGAGAGCTACAGACTTATCGGATAAAGTGATGCCGTCGAGCAGCACTTTTACTCCGCCGCCGTAAGTGACCAGACTCAAACGGTCCTGCGGACGCATTTCGTCCAGCAGCGCGATCAAAGCGGCCTGTACTTTATCCATTTCTTCATACATACTGCCGGAGTTATCCACCAAAAATACATAGTTGGCCGGCGGCAGATCTTTTACGGGGATCTCTGCTGCCTGCACCCCGATGAGAAGCAATTTGTGATTGCGGTTCCACGGCGCAACAGCCGATTCAAAAGTAACACTGAAGCGTTTGTCTTTTTCCGGCTGCGGGTAGTCGTAGCGGAAAAAGTTGACAAATTCCTCGAGCCGTACCGCATCACGCGGCGGCAGTTGATGCTGCTGCAGCAGATAGCGCCGGACATTGACGTAACTGCCGTTATCCACATCCGCACCGAAGGTCGAAAGCGGAACATCTTTGACATTAACAAAATTGTTTTCGCTGAAACTCTTATATTCTTCGGTATTGCGCTTTACCGGATGGATTTTTGCACGGTATTCAGCCCGTCCGGGCCGGGGGGCGGCAAGGGATCGGCGTTGCGGCATTTTCTTTTTAGCCAGAACCGGGGCATAACTTGCGGCCGGAGCGTTCAGCACCGGCACTGCACTATCGACTGCAACCATTGCTGCTGCCGGCGTTTTCTGGACCGGCAGTTCTTCCGCCGGGGTATCAGCCTCACCGGTTTCATTCGATTTATCCGGCACAGCAGCGGCTGCCGTCGGAGTTGCCGCAGCAGTTTCGCTGCCATTGATTGAGGCATCAATCCCGGTTATAACGGCGGTCGGCTGTTGGGAGCTGCGGAGCAATCCGGCCGGAATAAAGATCACGCCCAATATCACACACGCCGCGGCGGCAGTGGTCAGATAAAACTTCAGATGGCGTTTGCTGCTGACATTGGCCGATTCGAGTTTCCGGTAAAAACGCGCCTTGAATTCAGCCGGAGAATCAAATTTGCCGGGATCGGGAGTATTTTTCTGCTGCAATTCATCAAGCATACGGTCAAGTTTTTTGTAATTCATGGTCAGAACCCTTTCAGTTTTTCGCGCAGGATCTCTTTGGCACGGCTGATCCGCCAATACAGAGTGTTGAGCTTGCAATCCAATTTCCGGGCGGCTTCTTCGCCGCTCATACCGCTCAAAACCCCCAGCGTTATGGCTGACCGGTAAGGTTCGGGCAATTCACAAACAGCCAGCTGCAATTCTTCCAATGCCAGATCGTGCCGGTGATCATCCTCATGCTCCGGCGTCAAAAGTGCAAGGTTGGCCTGTTCGCGTTTTTTCTGCCGCAGCATATCGCAGGCTACGTTGATCGTTATCCGGCACACCCAGCTGGAGAGTTTGCTCCGGGAGCAGAAAAAATTATATTTTTTCCACGCCCGGCACAGAGCCTCCTGCACTGCATCGTCTGCATCGGCAGCGTTGCCCAGAATCGAGTACGCTGTACTGCGGAGCATATCCAGCGACCCGTCGATCAGACGATCGAACAAAAGTTGTTTGTCTTTCACACTAAATCTCCTGTTTTCAGATGGCGATTGGCCTTCTATTCACTGTATAAGACGATGCAAAAGGCTTGATCCTTGGCAAAAAACTGAAAAAAAATACTTTTTTAAATCATTCCGTTAAAAAACAGCCCCACTGAATCCGATCCAGCGGGGCCGATGCACAAAACTGTGCTTCGATCACTTGACGTAAAGTTTGGTTATCGGCAACGGTTTGGCCCATTCGTCAGCGGGAATGGCCCATTGCTCCTGCGGTTTTATTTTCATCCGCGCGGCAAAAATCTTCCACACCGGCAGGGAGATCACGCGATTCAAATTTTCTGCCGAGCGGTTGTATTCGATCCGGGCCGAAGTCAGAAAACCTTCGCAGCGTTCCAGTTGTGCCAACGCTTTCTTCAGCGCACCCTCTGCCTGAAACTCCGGCAATTCTTTCAAAGTGCTGTACCACTTTTTGAGGGCCGAAGTCAGACGCTCATCCAGTTCGGATTTCTGCTGCAGCGCCGCATGAAAATCGTATTCGTCGATCATCGTGCGGACGTTTGCACCGCCAGCTTTGAGCGCTTCCGGCAACAGCTCCATCAGCTCGGTCAACAGCTCCATGCGCTGCTTGAAAAATACATTCACCAGCGACAGATTGTGCATCCAGCGCTGCCGCTTGATGATCACGCCGTTAAAAAAATAGATGAATACGATCGCCAGAACCAGTAAAATTATGCCGGGTATGGACATTTACGCCTCCGTAACCGGCTTATTTTACCGTATAGATCCAGTCGCCGTCAGCAGCCGAAAACTCCCGTTCCACGCTGTAAAGCTCCGGATTGGCTGCCGCCCGGTTGAGCCAGCCGGCCACCGCGGCTACTGATTCGGGCTGACCGGAAAGCGTGGCCAGAGCTTCCGCACTGCCGCTGACCGGCCGGTCGGTCAAAGCATTAAAGAGTTTTTCGCGCACGGCCAACATGCCTTTGGCGGCCAGCTTGTAAGCCTGCACACCCGGCTGGTGGAACGCGTTGATATTGATAAATTCAGCATAAATGGCCACCGCGCGTTCGTACAGTGCGATCAACCGGCCCAGTTCGGCGGTGGTAACTGCGGCTATTTCCATAGTAATGACCGGGCGCTGTTTGGCTTCCAGCGCTGCCGAAAGACCGTACAAAAAGCCGTGCAGATAGTCGCCCATTGCCAGATCGCCATCGAGTTTTACCGCATCTGCATCGTGCATGACTTCGATAAAAGTGGCAAAAAAGTCGTTGCGGCCGTCGTTGAGCTGCTGGATAAAAGCGTGCGCGTCGGTGCCGCCCTTGTTGCCGAATACGTTCAAGCCCTGATAGACCGCGTTGCCATCCAGATCCAGCTCCTTGCCCAGACTTTCCATGACCAGCTGCTGCAAGTAACGCGAAAGCAGCACCAGGCGGTCGCTGTAAGGCACGATCACCATATTGCGGTCGCCTTTGCCGTTACCGGCCAGATACCACATTGCCGCCAGCATCATCGCCGGATTGGTGCGGTAATCGCTGCGGCGGGTCAATTCATCCATGTCGCAGGCGCCTGCGAGGAAAGAGGCAAAGTCGATTCCGGCCAGCGCGGCGGGCAGGTGGCCGACGATGCTGGTTTCGCTGGTGCGTCCGCCGATACTTTCGGCCATGGGGAAAACTTTGAGCCAACCGGCAGCTTTGGCGTGTTCATCAAGTTTGCTGCCTTGCATGGTTATGGCACAGGCGTTGGCGGCGTAATTCAGATTTTTTGCCGCGTAGGCTTTTTCGAGCGCGGTCAGGTTGTTGAAAGTTTCCTGCGTGCCGCCGGATTTGGATACGCACAACTGCAGCGTGGTTTCCAGATCAACGAGTTCCAGCGCGTCTTTCAAGCCGGAGCTGTCGGTGTTGTCCAAAAAGTAAACTTTCAGATAACCGTTACGTTCGGCATCGCTCTTTTCGTTCCAGTACGGGCCGTTGATGGCAAACTGCAGCAGTTGCGGTCCCAGCGCCGAACCGCCGATGCCATTGACGATCACAGCATCAAATTTTTTGCCGGTACAGCCGGTGATCTGACCGTTCTTGAGCGCTTCGGCAAACTTCTGCACATCGGCAAAAAGTTCCGACTGCCGGTAGGCAATACGATCCGTAAAGTGCGTTACTTTGCGGTTTTCGTCGGGATTTTTGACGGCGCCGTTTTCCAAGGCCGCCATTTCGCGGACCGCCCGGTCAAATTTTGCCTGCAAACCGTCCAAATCTTCCCAGGTAATGTTCATGCGCGAAAAGTCGATGGTAAAACCACTTTTTGCATCAATCAATTTCATATTCATAGTTGAAGATCCTCCATTTTTTTAACTGCCGGATTTTTTACCTGCCGGCCAGATAGTTGACAAATTCCCGATCTGTTTCCAGCCACTGTACGCTGTTTAATTCGCTGCGTTTCAGCCACTTGAACTGCTGCTGCTCGCAGGAGTGCGCCTCGCTGGAACTCTTTTTTATGGCCCGCAAAAAATGCAGTATAAGTTTTTTATCACCGCTGTCGATTTCCAGACGGTACATTTCGTCCAGAATTGTTACTTGCAGATCCAGTTCTTCGGCCAGTTCCCGGTGCAGTGCCCGCTCCAGCGTTTCTCCCGGCTCGACCTTGCCGCCGGGGAACTCCCAGAATCCGGCCAGACTTTTGCCTGCCGGCCGCTGACAGGCCAGCAGAAGCTCGCCGTCAAAAATCACCCCGGCCACAACTTCGATCTGCTTTTTATTCATAGAACAACCGTAAAATCACTCCAATGCGCCGGCGATCATGTTGGTCAGAGCTTTGCGGCTCTGCACCCCGATGAGCTTATCGGCGACCTGACCGTCTTTGAACAAAATAAACGTCGGAATGGTGCGGATGCCGTACTGTACGGCCAGTTCGCGGCACTCATCTATATTGATCTTGCCGACTTTGACTTGCGACTCATCAAATTCCGCGACCGCCTCTTCCAGCACACTCATCATCATCTTGCACGGGCCGCACCAAACTGCAAAAAAATCCACCAATGCAACACCGGAGGCAGTTGCTTCCTCAAAACTTTTTACATCCCACTCTTTTATCGAAGCCATAATAATATCTCCTCTCCTGAACTCAACGTTATTGCCGTTATCGGATTGTTTTAAGATATACCGACAAATCTTTTTTGCCAATGTTCCGCACCCCAAATTTTCCATCTTTTACACAGCCAGCAACCGCAGATAGCTCTCGCACTGTTCCAGACGGGCCAGCATCCGTTTGCGCACATCGGCGGCCCGGTGCCGGAAATCCGGATCATCCAGCCAGCGGGCACATTCGTCAAACAGATCATCAAAGTTGATTGTACTTTGGTTGTTAAAAACCGGCAAGCCAAACATATTCAAGCAGTTGGCTATCTTGCTGCTGTTGGCGACCCCGATCCCCGGCACCATGGCATTGAGCGCCATTATGGTCAACTGCAGCCGGCCGCTGATCAGTAAGGCGCACGAGCCGACGGCATTCTGGACTTCCTCCGGTTCGGTGAATTCGCAAAACACATTGCCGCATCCTCCGGTAGCCTCATACAGCGGCAGCATGATTGCCCGGTCATCGGCAGTCATGGGAATAAACACCAGCCGCACATTGAGTTCGGTTTGCAGCCGCTGTAAAAAGCTGATCGCTTCGGCCTGCTTGCGGCGGTTGAGTTTTTCGGCCGCGCAAATCCCTACGCTGCGGCGGTTCAGTTTGTCATCGGGCAAAAGTCTGCCCGGTGCGGGCTGCTGAAGGATCACTGAATCCGCGCCGTAAAGCGCCGCCGGAAACTCCCCGGAAGTGTGCAATTCGATCAAACTGGGCTGATCACGCAGTACCACCAGATCGCAGCGCGAAACGCAGACTTGCAAGCGCTCGCGCATCCGGTTTTCCAGCTGTTTTTCCCAGTAGCGGGTCAACCCCAGCAGTTCGGCGATCTTGAGTTTACGCCCGTGCAGTTGAAAATAATCCGGATTGAGTTCCCGGTTCATCCCCACCTGCCAGATAACCGTTTTTACGCCGGAGGCCTGGGCATTTTCCAGCAATTCCGCTCCGATATGCGGGTAATCCGACAAGCCCGTTCCGCCCGCCCAGACGAACATATCGAACCGGCGCAATTCACGCCGGAACTTGCGCATGGATTCCTTCGGATCAAACCCGAACGCCGGCAGGCACTCCAACTGATAGCGTTGCGCGGCAGATTCCGGCGCCATAGTCGCCACTGCCAGCAGTGCTTCCGGAAAATTACGCCGGAAAATACTGACCACACAATTCAGGATCGCTTCATCGCCGATGTTGCCTGATCCGAACGGCACTCCGCCCAACAATATCTTCATAAATAAAAACTCTTTCTGCCGGAACGGTTTCTTCCGGTACGATCAACCAAATATTCGCTTTAGATAATTTACCACGTCAAACGCTTTCCCGCAAGCACCAACCTCAAAAAAACACTATAAATCTGTTTGTCGTTTGAATATTGTCCGCAGTGGTGGTATATTATCTGAACGTAATTTTCCAACTTGAGGTCATAATGAGTTTTCTGGCGTTTATTCTGATCGTATTTTCAGCAGTGTTGCACGCTTCGTGGAATCTGTTGGGCAAACGCTCCACCATGAGCATATCTTTTTACACGGCTATGTGCATTACGGCCTGCATGGTATGGCTGCATGTACAATTCTGGACCCCGGTAAACATCTTCAGGCTGCCAAGAGAATTCTTCCTCTTTCTGATATTGTCGGTCGTAAGCGACATCTGCTATTGTCTGGGGCTGGTCAGAGCCTACCGCACGATGGAAATGTCTACGGCTTACCCGATGATGCGCGCACTGCCGATCCTGTTGACGGCGCTGGTAACTTCGCTCTTGGGTTGGGGCAGCGCGTTGAGTCCGCTGGCCATAGCGGGTATGGCGGTGGTGTTTCTCGGGTGTATGATGATGCCGCTCAAAGACTTTTCGCACTTCCAATTCAAAGATTATCTGAACAGAAATCTGCTTTTTATTGTGCTGGTGGCTTGCGGAACCACCGGCTACACGATCCTGGATAAAGAGGCACAGAACGTTTTTGCGGTCAGTTGTCAGGATTTGAACAAGATAACCCTTTCTCTGACCTATTACTCGACCCGTTCGATCACATTGACCAGCGCACTTATGCTGCTGGTTCTTATCTGGCCGGGCGAGCTGAAAACGTTTAAAAATCTGATCCGACAGAACTGGAAAATGCCGCTGCTGGCCGGTTTGTCTGCTTCCATGACCTACACCACTGTACTGCTGGCCATGAACTATGTGGATAACGCCTCTTATGTTCAGGTCTTCCGCCAGCTGGGGTTGATTTTCGGTATGGCCGGCAGTATACTCATCCTCAAAGAACGCTGCACATGGCCCAAAGTGATCGGTGTACTGCTGATCCTTTCCGGGCTGGCGATGACGGTTATCAAACTTTAACTTTTAATATAAGGTTTTTGCCCGATGAATGATTTTACCGATTTTGTCAATGACCACACCATCTTCACTGCTCCACGCCGCGCCCGACTGAGTTTGATCTGCTCGGCAATGATGCTTTTTATGTGCGGTTGTGCCTCGCTCGGCGGCGGCGCGGCCAAGGCAATAGAGCCTTTGAATCCCGGCGGAAAAGTCAAATACTACCCGATGGTGATGTCCGGCGCGTGGTCGCTGGAGCTGGCCGGAATAAAGACAACTTTTGAGTTCGACCGCAATGGCGAACGCAATTTGTGGGATGTTATCGGCCGTTCCACTCCCACCGGCACCCGGGCAATCTGCCGCAACAGTTTTACTTTGCCCGAAGCCGGACGGGTGGTCATGGGCATGGGCTGCGACTGGTGGATGATCTGCCGGGTGGACGGCAAAGAGGTGCTCAACACCTTTGACTACGGCAACCGGGTCTATCCGCCGGCGGTAGACAACTACATTTTTGAACTTGATCTGGAAGCCGGAACTCACGAGGTGGAGCTGGAAGTAAAGTGCGGCGATCTCACTTTTCTGACCGCATTCGGCAATGTGCCGCCGGCGGATCCGACTTTGCTTTATGAACCGATTCTGACCGACTTTGCCCCCGGACGCATGAGCATAACTTTTGTTACGGTCAACGGCGTACCCGCCGCCGTGGATTACCGCAAGCAGGGCACTGAACAATGGACGCGCGTCTGGCACACCATCAGCGGCCAGAAAGCCTCGCTGGAGCGGGTTCACCGCGTAACTCTGAACGGTCTTGAAAGTGATACAGTTTACGAATACCGGCTGGTAACAGAACACCCGCACCGGGCTTTCCGCGAAGACCGCAGTGCAGTCCGCACGTTCTGCAGTGCGCCGGAAAAGTTCCGGCCGTTCAATGTGCTGCTCATCGGCGACACACAAGGAGCGTGGGACGACCGGGCCCGGCGGGTAAAGGCCATCACCGGTTTACCGGCGTTCAAAAACGCGGATATTCTGGGCCATGTTGGCGACTATTGCGACAGCACTGCCGATATAGAATTGGCACTTTATCCGGGTTTGTTCGATACTTTCAACGGCAAACCGATGATCCCCGTGCGCGGCAATCACGAATATCTGGGCAAAGAAAGCACGCTGTGGTGCAAATATTTCGGTTCCAGCATGAAACTTATGCGCTATGCCGATGTGGCATTTCTGATGCTCGACAGCGGCAACGGACCATGGAAACCTGCGCCCGCTCCGGCAGTTATGAACGTGCCGGAACCCTTCTGGGAGGAACAGCGCATCTGGCTGGAACAGGCAGTCGCCAGCAAAGAATTCCAAAGTGCCCGCTATAAGGTGCTGCTGGCCCACGGTACACCTTTTGGTGATGCCAGCGTAGAAGTTCCCGAACCGCTGCGCAAGCTGATCGATCCGGTTTTCGGCGGCCAAAACCCCCAAGCCAAGCTCGATTTATACATCGGCGGGCATGTGCATGTGCCGATGCGTACCGTGCCGGGCAAAAATCAAGTCTATGCCCGGCAGGAACTGCGTCCGCAAAAGCTCACCGGCAGCAACTATCATTTTCCGATCGTTCTGCTGGGCGGTCCGCTGAAAAACAACCCGCCGGAGTTACAGCTTACTTCGCTGGAACTGAAGTTTACGGAACAGGGAATTCAAGGCATTGCCCGCGATCTCAACGGCGACGTGCTGGATGATTTTACAGTTCAAACCAACGGAACAGTAAAAAACAATTATCTGCGCAGCGACTTTCAACTGCGCGATGTCCAGGGCCAATGATCCATGCAAGCTGTTGTAACCCGATTGGGGGGAGAAGAAACAGCACTATGATTGCATTACCTGACCACGATCAGAGCGACTTCGGTAGCGGGGTCCAGCTGTAAATCCACAGTATTGCCGGTGATTTGCCGGGTTTCGGCTGACATGCCGTCGGGATCGCGGTAGATGTATACGGTCAGTTTTTCTGCTCCGGGCAGGGTGTAGGTGCCGGATCGGCCGGTCAGGAGCTTGTTTCCGCCATAGATCACACCGGGCTGAACTTCGTAAACTGTCAGCGGATAAAGTTTTTGCAAAACGTGATCGCCGTAACTGCGGCTGGCGTAATAGCAGACCGCCACACCATATTGCAGAAAATATTTTATATCGCTCCAGACTGCAGTATTGCGCTTGCAGCTTAAAGTCAGCGGCGAACGCGAACACTGTGCGGCACGGATCAGATAACTCTCTTCATGTGCCACCGGTTCGGCAAAATGCACCAGCGGCAGCTGCATAAGCTGCAGCGTACAATCAAATTGATTGGCATAGGCAATGCGGCCATTGGCAGTGGCCGTGCGGGCAATATCCAGCAGAAACGGCTGCGCTTTCAGCGGTACAATGGCAAATTTACGCGTTATATTGCCGTTTTTATCCAACAGCGCCGAATAATTATCGCTCATGTTCCAGGCAATGCGGGCGCGGGAGTGGTTGAACTCATCAAAAAATATGCCGTTGGCTGGATGCCGGGCCAGAACTGGTTGCAAATTGGCTTTGATCTGACGGCCGGAGCTGTTTTCCAAAGTCGGCACCACATGGTAGAGTTTCCCGGAACTGTAGGGGACAGGGTGGCCGTTGGCATTGAGCATTACGCTGTCATGCAGACGCTCCTGCCATAAACTTTGACCATCCAGATCTTTGTCGCCTTTGACGGCTACCAGATGCACGTCGCAGTAGTGCAGAAAGGCCTTGACCGGCGCTTTTGCGCTGCGGATGTCGGTTTGGAACTGCTCCCAGACCGAATAGGCTTTTTGCCACTCAACAGATTTTTCGCTGCCATAGAGCATGGGATTGCCGGTGGCGGCGGGGATGGTGATGCCGGAAGCAGCAAAAAACTCCCGGATCTTTTCGGGCGTATTGAGTTTTTGCCGGTAATACCGCTCGTAGTAAGGCGAATTTTTTTCCTGATAAACAAAACCGAACAATCCGGGTATGAGTTGATGCAAATCAAACTCTTTACGCAGCAGATTCAAACAATCATAGTAATTGCCCGGGAACGAATAGATCCGGAAACTGGTGGTGTAACTCTTTTGGGGCGGCAGATAAAATATATCGTCCGTCAGATGCAGCGTTTCGTCAACTGTCAGCAGTGAGTATTGATTGCGCAAGACATCGTCCGTAATGTAGATGCCAAAAGAGTTTTCCGGCATTTGCAGAAAAATGAGCGGGGTCTGCGAATACTTGCGTTCAGTCAGGTTGTTGGTACTCAAATTGAAGGTCGGCAGCGCTTCGCCCGCCACGCGGAACGATTGCAGACGCTCCAGATCCAACTTGAAACTGTGCAGCATTACTACCGGCAGATCCTTATTGGTGCGATTGGTCAAAGTATCGCTGATGATCGCGCCGTAAGCTGTGAACCGGATTTGACGGCTGACCTTCAGTTCGGGCGTCTGCAGTTGATTATTCTGCAAGGTAAAAGTCTTGCCGCAGAGCTGGTATTGAGTAGTTAAAAGCAATTTTTCGCTATTGTTCCGGAACTCGAGTCCTCCGTCTTGTTCCGAGATACTGATTTTGCAGCGCGGCAGTTGGCCGGGCGTAAATACAATGGGAGTTTGTATCAGAGTGCTTTCCGTGGGGGTATCGAATTTTTTATTTACGCCCCGGTGCAGACTTTCGGCACGCTGGCGCAACTGGTGAACACCATAACTGTTCAACACTGTTTCGCTGCTATGGCGCGAACGCAGAAAATTACCGTCGCTCAAGCGCAAATCAAACAGCTCGACTGTACTGCCCGGGAATGCGGCAAAGATATTTTCGAGTTCAATAACATCGCTGCTGTCATTTTTCAGCAAGCCGGATAAGTCAAAAACAAAGTCGTGGATAAAATGTCCGTCGATCGTTTTTTTGACTTGATGCAGCGGGTAGTAGCCCAGATTGATGCGGTCGCCGGATACCCACTCCATATTGCTGTCGGTTCGGAAATGGAAGTATGGACTTTTGTTTTTCAGACGCATTGCCCTGACACTTTGACCGTTGACGCGGATGATCAGAGCCGGTTGAGCCCCGCTGCGCCATTGGTTGGTTTCGATCCGGCCGGAAAAGATCAGATATGACAGTCGATCGGGGTTTTCAGAAACCGGAATCGATTTTTTGCCGCCCAGCGGTATGGAAATAACCCCGGCCAACCGCCGGTTTTTTATCTGCGGAGCTGTGATTTGGCTGCCTTCCGGCCGGGAATCCAGCCAGCGCAACGCGCTGATTTCCACTTGCGAATCGGCGTAAAAGTTATATATATTGCTTATTTCCAGCGTATTTTCGGCCGCGCGGGCAAGGTTTTCCACCTTAAAGACAAAAGTTTGGCTGATGCGGTTGGCCTGGCCGGTCGATAAATAAGGCAGAAAAAGCCTCCCGCCATCGTCAATATAATTGAGTTTGCCTTTATTATAGTTGATGCTGAAAGGTTTGTTGACCAGTTCCGAGGCCAGCAGTGCGTGGCCGTTGAGCCGTACAGCCAAACCGTATGCCCCGCCGGATGTGTATTTGCCATGGGTGTTGATCACAGCATCAAATGCCAGATAACGCGGGGCTTTTCCGGCAGAGTATACAATACTTTTTTTGCTGCCGCACGGAATTGACAAAGCATCTGCTGCCGCCGACTGAAGTGTCAGGATGATGGCGGAGATCAAAATCGCAATACGGGTGATTTTCATAAAATACGTCCACTGCTGTTCAATAACTTTCTGTAAAGATAGCATTTTTTTTATATTTTTCAAATCTTTTACAGTTGCTTTACAGAAAAGTTATGGTATGGCTGTGGCACCGGGAGACGGTAAGAATAACCGGTAGCCGCAATTGTGAAATGTAATAATTGCCCAAGAGTGTCATTACTGCAAACACATGAAGAACAAACAAAGTTATGTATTTTGTGCAAATTGCAGGTAAATCATTGGCAAGTCAGCAATTTATAGACTATATTATCCGTAACACGGCTAATAAAATCATTGAAAAAATCTATACAAAATTCAAAAGTGTGCTATGAATAACGATACTCGAGTTTGTCCTTTTTGCGGCGAAATAATCAAGGCGGATGCTTTGAAGTGCCGCTATTGCCGGGAGTGGTTGAACAGCGCAACTGCCGAAGCCGGCGCAACAGCAACTGCCGCCAAAGAGGTCAAGCCGGAAGTGCGTGCCGTGCCAATTGTCATGCCGGGAGCGCTCAAACCGTTGGATGTTCCGGCGGCAGCGCCGGTTGCAGCGCCGGTAAAAGTTGCCCCGGTGGCAACATATTTGCCGGATGCGGCCGTTCATTGCGATGCCGGCAAGGCCAACTCCAAATTGAAAGAATGGTATTGCAATTGTTATCTGCCGTGGTATAAAAACAGTTATCTGATCTTTTTTATTTTGACCGGCTTGCTGTATGTAATTGGCGGGATGCTCATAGATTCGGCGGTGGTTGCCTATGCTTTCCGCTATGGCCTTGAGTATGGAGCTTGCTTCAGCTTTGTGAGGTCGTCACTGGCGGGGATCAGCACGGCCATATCAAGCGCCTTGCTGGCGGCGGGGATGCTGTTGATCGCCGCACGGGATGATGAAGAAAAGTTCCGGAAAACGTTCCATACTCTGATCCTGCCGCTGATCGCAGTTATTTTGCTGCCGATCGCTTACAAATGTGTTTTTCCGCCGGAGCCCGGAATGGGGTCAGGCATGGTTAATAATGAACTTTTCAGGACGGCATTGTGGCATTATACAATCATATTGATCCTCGAAAGTATGGCAAAAATATTGCTGGTTTTGCTCATCGCTCAAGGCAAATTCGGGCGTCTGTTCCTGTGTATGTTCCTGCCGGTCATTGCCGCTTTGCTTGCTATGCTGAGGGTCGAAGCAACCGGATTGCCGCATCCGATGATTTCGCAGGTTGCGGCCTGGGGAATAATACTGATCTTGGCTCTGATATTTACCTGGAAGACGATTTTCAGAAATATCGGGCGCGGATTTGACTGGCGCTTGCCGGCAAGATGGTGCTGGTATGGTTTCTGTATTTTTGGTGCAGTATATTTTTCACAAAAATTTACTATTGATGCTTTGTTTAGTTGGGCAGGATTTTTGCATAAAATAATCGGCAATCCATATATTTGCAACGGGGTGTGGTTCATTCTCTGCATGTGGAGCAGCTGCAGGGCGGCGGAAAGAAACCGGCTTGCATTTTTGCTCAAAACGATTGGCTTTGCCCTGATCGGCTGCGGTTTGATGGTGCTTATGAGTTTTGTGTATGCAGGAGCCCAACCGAACGATACATGGAGGAGTACAGGAGAATTTGTAACCTGCATTTCGGTCATTTCGCTGCTGTTTACCATTAAGGCGATCAGTAATGCTTATTATTGCAATATCAAGTGGCACTTTATGCTGCCGCTGAATATGTTTTTGCTTTTGTTCGGGTGCGTGCCGATTTTGCAGTGGATACTGCCGGAAGATAATCCCCGGGCATTGATTTGGTTGGAAAAATTGAATATTCCGGTGGAATACGGCGCGGTTTTTCTGGTTCTGTCCTGTTTGGTCGATATATTTGCAATCATCCACTGCCTGATTGACCGGAAAAAGCCCTTTGAATTGAGCCCGAAAGTTTATCTGGCTTGTTCTGTTGCGGCAGTTCTGGTAACATTGTACGGAATGTTTGCGGTCGATCGGGCAAGGGCGAACAAAGCAATAGAAAATGTGCTTGTTTTAAGCAAGGATGGCCGCACGGTCAGCGGCGTGATGAGCAGCAATATTACTTCGGTAACAATCCCGGAGGGGGTAACTGCCATCGGTAAACATGCGTTTGCCGATTGCCGTAATCTGACTGCAATAAAGATTCCGGACAGCGTAACTGCCATCGGTGAGAGGGCGTTTGCCGATTGCGATAATCTGACTGCAATAAAGATTCCGGACAGCGTAAGTTGGATCGATGCAACTGCTTTCAGCTCCTTCAGCAAATTGAAAACGTTGGAAATTCCGCAAAACTGTACTTATAAAGATGAATTTAACTTTTTTCCCGGCAAGGTGATAAGGCGCCCGGCTGGAACTCCTTAATGAGAAAAATTAAGCATATTTACAAAATTTTGTATCGCTTCAGTTAAAAAAACATGCTTTGCCGGCAGTGACAGTTGTTTATGTGGCAGAAAATTACGGGATTTCTTGTAATTAGATTTGCTTTTCACTTTTTCACATGCTTAAACGCAAATGATAAAACTTTCGGCCAGCCGGGCCATGTGCCGGTCCGGCCGGGCTTAAAAATAATTTTTATGTAAAAAATCCGTTGGCGGCAGCGAAAAGTCGAGATTTTTATTTTTATTGTGCTATATTAACACAAAGCGGCAGATAAACTGCCGGCAATACAAAGAATAATTAATTATAAGGACGCAGAAAAATGTTTATTGACATTCATGCACATGCCTATCGCAAAACCTTCTTTCAGGCTCCCGGCCGCCGCCCCTGGCCGAATGCCGACCAACTTATCGAATTTTATGACCGGCACGAAATCGAAAAAGCGGTATTGCTTCCGCTGATCGGACCGGAATTTTACGAACCGCAACCCAATGCAGATATTCTGGAAGCTGCCGAACGCCATCCGGGCCGCTTTATCCCGTTCTGCAATATTCACCCGCAGACCGCATGGAACGATCCGCATACTGATTTGCTGGATATTTTCAAGCAGTACCGCGATGCCGGATGCAAGGGTGTGGGCGAAGTCATCTGCAACAAGAGCTTTTTTGATCCCTTTATGACCAATCTCTTCAAAGCGATCGAAGCTATGGAATGGCCCATGACCATCCACGTCGGCCACCGTTACGGCCGCTGCTACGGTATTTATGATGAAGCGGGTCTGCCGGGTCTGGATGAAACGCTGTCGCGCTTCCCGGGCATGAAGATCTTTGCTCACAGCCAGACTTTCTGGGCCGAAATCAGCCAGCTGGAAGTCCCCGGCGACCGCGCCGGCTATCCCAAAGGCAAAGTCGTCGAAGGTGCGGTACCCAAACTGATGCGTAAACACCCCAATCTGTACGGCGACCTCTCTGCCGGATCGGGCTGCAACGCGTTGAGCCGCGACGAAGACTACGCCGTGAAGTTCCTCAACGAGTTCCAGGATCGCCTGATGTTCGGCATCGACATTTGCTCGGCCCCCAGCGATGAGGAACACACTCTGTTGATCAATTTCCTCAAGAAATTGCTGGCCGAAGGCAAGATCAGCCAGACGGTTTTCAACAAAATTGCGCGCGAAAACGCCATTCGTCTGCTCAATCTCTGAAGCTGAAAAGTTTTGTACAACGGGTCGGGGAAAACTCCGGCCCGTTTTTTATAAAACGATCAAGATATATTTTTTCGACATAAATATTTGAAACTTCAAGCAACTATGATATATTATCCTCCAAGGAGTATTATTTTGTGAAGTTCAATGAATTACAAATCCAATCCCGCCAGTATGCTCTGCAGGGGCTGGTAATGGGATTTTTGCCGCTGACAGTTCTGGCGTGCGAAATACAACATCCATATCTTGCCGGTCTGTTCGGACCTTGGGGGCAGGCCTTGTCGTTACTGCTCGGCTTGATGATCCCGGTACTGCAAATTTCCGGCATAGCTATGATTTTCAGCAAGCCTCACCGGGGCAAACTGCTGGTATTGGCCGGTATGATGCTCAATACTGCCATCCTGTGGTTCGAGCTGATCAACGATGCACTGCTGACGTTGTTTTACGCCATATTATCCGCCGGCGGACTCTACTACATGTTTTCGGCCCGGCTTTATCCGGCGGCCAAGCTGACCGGCAAACTGCAATTGAACCGCTTTTACGGCTGCTGTTGGGGGACGTTGCTGCTGACATTATTTTCGCCGCTTTTTGCTTACAAATTTGAGTTTTTTCCGCTGGCGGTGCTTATAAATACATTTGTGGGCATGGTTTTACTCATCCCTTATCTGAAAATCCGGGAGTTTTTTCATCATCCACGGCTGATAACAGCTCTGCTGGGTGTGGTTCTTATAATACTGCTGACGGAAACATTTACCGGGGGTATAGTAATAACCGCGCTGATATTTGCCGTTATTGCATTGGTGCTGATATTGCGGCGCAAACATGCGGATCTGCAGTATCTGGAATTGATACTCCGGCACCCGGCCCGCTGTCTGGTGCTGACCTTTATGGCGCTGTGTGCCGCCGGAACGCTGCTGTTGCGCACTCCGATCGCCATGCAGGAAAATATTCCGGTGATCGACGCAGCATTTACAGCCGTCAGCGGAGCGTGTATCACCGGCTTGACTACGATCGATGTGTCCAAAGAGCTGACTCCGGTCGGCCGGATATTCCTGCTGCTCCTGATCCAATGCGGCGGGCTGGGGATAATGACCCTGGCTACCCTGGCACTGCACGCGCTGGGCAAATTATCGCTCAATCAGGAGCTGATATTCAACGAAATATCCGGCGTGGAAGAAAATGATCTCTCCAGAAATCTGCGGTTGATTTTCAGTTTTACTTTTATTGTTGAATTGATCGGCGCATTCTTTCTTACCTGGGGATTTTATTCGGTACACGGTAATTTTGCGCAAGCTCTGGAACTGGGCGTTTTCACCAGTATTTCGGCTTACTGCAATGCCGGGATCTTCCCCGGTGAAGCCGGTTTGAGTCCATATATGAACGAAGGTATGCTGCTGCTGGTCATCGCCTGTCAGGTCGTGCTGGGCGGGGTGTCGCCGGCGGTAACGTTCGGTCTTCTGGATATGCGGCGCAAACGCCAGTTGCCGTTCATCAGTAAACTGGTTTTGTATTCGACAGGTATATTGCTGCTGACCGGAGCATTTTTTGTACTGCTTTTTGAGTGGAACGGGATCCTGGGGCATTTGGGAATTACCGATAAAGTCATCAACAGTATTTTTCTTTCTGCATCCATGCGTACTGCCGGATTCAATGCGGTCGACCTGTTGAGCATGGGAGTACCGGCGGCCATGCTGACCATGGCGCTGATGTTTATCGGCGGCAGCCCCGGCGGAACGGCCGGCGGCATCAAAACAACTACTGCAGCAGTGTTGTTGTTTGCATTCAGAGCTGCTCTGCGCAACGAAGAACAGGTCGTTATCGGCAGCCGCAGAGTATCTCATTCCAGCGTACTGCATGCGCTGGCGGTGCTGGTATCGGCGATCTGCGTACTTTTTGTGCTGGTACTGCTGTTGGTTTCCACCCAGGATATTTCGCCGGGCAAACTGACTTTTGAAGCGGTTTCAGCACTTTCTACAGTAGGATTGAGTTTGGGTATAACCGAGTCGCTGGATGTTATTGGCAAGATCATCATCATCATTGCCATGTTTGTGGGGCGTATCGGACCTTTGACGCTGTTTTTGTTATTAAGTGACCGGCATCCGGGCAAAACTCCCGGATATCCGCGGATAGATATTCCGTTGGGCTGAAGATCAAGGAGAATTATTTTTATGAATAAGCAAATGATGATCATCGGGTTGGGACAATTCGGCATGGCGTTGGCCAAAGCCCTGTCTGATCGTGGAGTCGAAGTTCTGGCGGTAGATACCGAACAGGAAAAAATCGATATGGCGGCCGAGTTTGTTACTCATGCGGTGGCGCTGGATGCCACCGATGAATCCGCATTGGCCAAACTTATGCCCGCCGAGCGCGATACTGTGATCTGTGCCATGGGCAATTCCTCCAAAGAATCCGCCATTATCTGCACCGCGCTGCTGCGGCAAATGGGGTGCAAGCATATTGTGGCCCGCGCCAGCAGCGCCACTTACCGGCGCATTCTTTTTATGGTCGGAGCGCACGAAGTTATCATTCCGGAACAGGATTTCGGGCGGCGATTTGCCACCCACTTGCTTTACCGCAATATCATTCCCGAAAATGACTCCGGCTATGAATTGAGTCTTACCGAGATCCGGCTGCCGTCCTCCATGGTCGGCAAAACTCTCGTCGATCTGGAAATGCCCAAGAAATACGGTATCATTGTCGCTGCAGTGCGCCGCAACGGGGTGCTGTACAAGCCGGATCCCAAACAGGTGTTGTCGGCCGATGACATGCTGTTGATCGTATCGGATGACCGGGCGATCGACAAACTTTCACGGGAGGTATAAATCATGTTTCCCTCGGGCAAGATCATTTCGTTGAGTGTTTGGCTGATGATTCTGTTCAATTTGCTGTTGAGCTTTGGCGCGGTCTGGCACTTTCAGCGCATGAATCCGGAAATCCAAAGTATCTGCGACCGCAACGTGGTCAGCCTTAATGCCTGCGAAATCATGCTGCGCGAGCTGACCGCCAAGTCGATGGATCAGGATAATTTCCAAGCTGCACTCCAAATTGCCGCAGACAATATCACCGAACAGGGCGAAGAAGAAAATATCAATACTATAAAAAAGCTTTTCGAGCAACTCAAAAACGGAGATGCAACGGTAAAAATCGCATTGTCAGAACAGGTTCTGGAGCTGCACAGAGATAATCAGGAGGCAATCACCGCAGCTGCGGATCGTGCCCAGCGGTTAAGGCAGGCCGGGGCATGGGCCATTGTGCTGCTGACGCTGATATTCTTTGTGCTGGCGATCTACTTTGAACAGCGGATGCGGCGGGCTTTACTGGCGCCGTTGGAAGAGATGTCCGGCGTGCTGGAAGCCAACGCGCGGGGCGACCGGTTCCGGCGCTGTCAGGCCGGTAATGTATCGCAGGATATGAAAACGCTTTTTCAGCTTATCAATAATCTGCTTGACCGCAAATCATAAGGCAGATGCGGGCGGTTCGTCCGGAGCAACGCTGTTTTAGAGTTTTTACTGCTTCAGAAACTGCAAAAAACAGTATTGAGTTATTGTTATCCACCAGCAGGGAGTCTGATTTGGATAAGCGTCATAAAATATTTTTTATCATTGCTTTGGCCGGATTGTTTTTGATCATCGGCCGGATGCTTTTTCTGGCCGGAGCCGGAGGAGAGCGTTACCGGCAGGAGGTCATCAAAACTTCGGAACAGACCGGAGAACTGCCGGCCATACGCGGGCGGATCTATGACCGGAACGGCCGGTTGCTGGCGTGGTCGGAACGCTGCTACGATTTGATTTTTAAAGTTGACCGCTACAATGCTTCGCAGCACGATGCCATGATCGGCGACCTGAAAAGCAGTTTCAAAGATATTTTTCTGCCGGAAAACTTCCACACCCGCAACACGGTGCTGAAACGTAATCTGACTGCGGCCGAAGTGGAGGCCGCCGACCGGTTGAGTTTGACTTACCGGGCGCTGGATGTAGACTTGCGCTGGGAACGACGGATCAATGCACATCACGCGCAAGTGGGTCAGGTCCGGCAGATCAACGGTGTGGAAACCGGTATTTCCGGCTGGGAAAAAGAGTACGATTCACAGTTGCGCGGCACACCGGGCACTTTCAGTGTTATGCTCGACCGGCACGGCAACTGGGTGGAGTCTACTTTCCGGATAACCCGCGATGCGGTTGACGGGCGGGATGTAACAGTACAGATAACCCCCGGTGGGGAGCATAATGAATAAACGTCAGCAGCAAACTTACAAGATTCATTTACATATCACGCTGATCGCGGCGGCGGCCGGTGCGATCACGCTGTGGGGGCTGATGGCGATTTACCGCACGCTGGCCCTGAACGGCAGCTGGTCGGAACTGCTGGGCAAACAGAGTTTGTGGGCGCTGACCGCATGGAGCATGTTTTTTGTGATTTGCCGGATCAGATTTTCCACGCTGATGAAATATTGTCTGCCGATAACTGCCGGCGGAGTGCTGCTGCTTTTGCTTTTACCGCTGATGGGCAACAATATCAACGGCATGAGCGGATGGTTCAAGCTGGGCGGATTCAGTCTGCAGCCATCGGAATTGCTCAAAGTATTTTATATCCTTACGCTGGTACATATTCTGCACTTGCCGAAATTACCGGAGGCGGCACGGGTGGGTACTGCGCTGGGAGTGATCGCACTGTTTGTGCTGCTGCTTTTGCTCCAACCGGATTTTGGCACTATGATCATCTATCTGACCGGCGGCTTGGGTACACTCTATTTCTGCCGGGTCAAGTTCAAATATCTCCTGTTGACTGCGCTGGCGGCAGTTCCGGCGGCGATCAGCGCGATCATGGCCAACGGCTATATGCGCAAGCGGCTGCTGCACTTTTTCTGCCCGGAACTCGATCCGCTGGGCGGCAGCTGGCATCTGCACCAGTTCACGATTGCGGTTTCGCGCGGAGAGTGGACCGGGGTCAAGGGCGATATGGCCGTGTGGAGCAACAGTTTTCTGCCGCTGGCTTACAACGATTCCATCTTCGCCGGCTTGTGCGAAATGCTGGGCTTTTGCGGCGCATTTATTCTGCTGATGCTTTATGCCGGACTTTTCCGGCAGATGTTCGCGCTGGGAGCGTGGCGGAGAAACTCGCTGCGACGGAGCGCAATCGACTCTTTGAGCTGTATGCTTATGATGCAGACCATGCTGCATATAGCAGTCAACCTCGGCTTGCTGCCGCCGACCGGCATAACTTTGCCGCTGGTAAGTTACGGCGGCAGTTCATTGGTCGGAGTCATGCTGATGCTGGGAACCGCCGTAAGCGCCGGCCGGCAGGAGCCAACCCGCCTGCTGCAGCACGATGACAAAAACAATTGATTTTTCAGTTATCCTGAATACAAAAACAGCACTTTCCCCGGGCTTTAAGCCGCAGGAAAGTGCTGTTTTTTACTTGCTTTTGAACTTTTTCGTTAAAGTTTTTTCAAACGGTAAGTACCACCGGGAGCATCTTCCACCGCATAGCCTTTGCTTTTGATTTCATCGCGCAAGCGGTCGGATTCGGCCCAGTTCTTTGCTTTGCGGGCTTCCAGCCGGGCAACGGCCAGCGCCTCGATTTCTGCGGGGATCGAGTTATCGGCCGCCAATGCCGCATCCACATCCAGACACGCCCAGACACTGTCAAAAGTACGGAACGCATCCAGCATGACCGCCGCGCCGGCACCCGACAGCGTACCGGCGGCCAGCAGTTTGTTGGCTTCGTGCAGCAGATTGTAGATCGCCGCCGAGGCTTCGGCCGTGTTCAAATCGTCGAACATGGCGTTTTTGAAATCTGCCACACATTTATCCGCCGCCGCTTTGGCTTCGGCATCCGCCGAACCATTACCGTTGGCAGCGCCCAGCCGGACAAAGCAATCGTCGAATTTACGCAGAGCTTCGCGGGCCTGATCAAGCGCATCAAAGGTAAAGTTGAGTTTTTTGCGGTAGTGCGTACTCATCAGCACATAGCGTATTTCGCGGCCGCTGCGGCCTTGAGCTTCCAGATCGCGCAGTGTAAAAAAGTTGCCCAGCGATTTAGACATTTTTTCGCCATTGACCATCAGATGCGCGCAATGCAGCCAGTAATTTACATATTTGCATTCATTGGCGCCTTCGCTCTGGGCGATTTCATCTTCATGGTGCGGGAACATGTTGTCGATGCCGCCGGTGTGGATGTCGAAAGTGGCCCCCAGATATTTCATGGCCATGGCCGAACACTCGATATGCCAGCCGGGACGGCCCCTGCCCCAGGGTGAATCCCAGACAACATCGCCGTCTTTTTCGTCCCAGGCTTTCCACAACGCAAAGTCAGCCACGGAGTCCTTGGCGTACTCGTCGGTTTTGATCCGCACGCCGGCGCGCTGATTTTCGCGGTCGATATTGGCCAGCTTGCCGTAAGCGGGAAATTTGTCGATGGCAAAATAAACGGACTTATCTTCGGCGCAATAGGCATAACCTTTATCAAAGAGTTTTTGAATCAGCTCGATCATTTCCGCAATATGCTCAGTTGCTGCCGGATAAACTGCCGCCGGATGAATGCGCAGTTTTTTCAGATCCTCAAAAAAGGCCTGAATGTAACGGGCGGTAAACTCTTTGAGCGGCAGATTTTCTTTCTGCGAATCGCGGATGGTTTTGTCGTCCACGTCGGTCAGGTTCATTACCTGTTTGACCTCGTAACCGGCCAACCGCAAAGTGCGGCAGAGTATATCTTCAAAGGTATAAGCCCGGAAGTTCCCGATATGGGCGTAGTTGTAAACCGTCGGCCCGCAAGTGTAGAGTCCGACCTTGCCGGGCTGGAGTGATTCAAACTCCTGAAGCCGGCGGGCCATGGTATTGAAAAAACGTACTTTATCAGCCATTTTATGTTCCTTTTAGTTTGTTTCAAAATAGACTTGGTAATAAAATACCACTTCAAAGGGATTATAGCAAGTAAAAAGCAATAAAAACCCGCGCTTTTCCGGAAGAAATGCGCGGGAAGCAGCTTGCTGATAAACCTTTTATCCGCAGATACCCAACTCGATGGCGTATTTGCTTTTCAACTCATCATTTTCCATACCCGCAGCGGTCTGACACAACAATTCCTGCGAACCATCGGCAACGGTCAGCAGATCCAGCCGGATCAGATCACTGCTGCTGCTGCCGGTGTACTCAACAGCAGCGACTTCAAGATCAATGGCTGCACTGCAGTCCGATTCCGGCAGCAGATATCCGGCTTCAGGCTCTGCGGCCGGACCGGCTTCAAGCCAGCCGCCGGAGGGATTTTCGACCACATTGACTGTGCGGGTATAGCCGTTGTTGTTTTCGTCGGCTTCGGTGATTTGCCCTGCCGCATCGGCCAGCAGCCGCACCCGGTTGCTGCCGCTTTTGAGCTTGTCTGCAGCAAGTTTGTAGCTGCCCTGATAAACGCCGCCGGCGGCAAGCGGCTCGACCACCACAGCTCCGAGCACTTCGTTGCCGTTGCAAATGTAAAGCAGCGAAGATGCCGCCGGCATATCGCCGACATTTTTGACGGTGTAATTCAGCACCAGCACATCATTGCTGCTGACACTGCCGGCGCAACTGAAGGCGCTGATGGTCAAATCCGGATTGTTCACCGCAGTGATTTCCACGGTTCTGGTATAACCGTTGTTGTTATTGTTGCTTTCCACCACGCTGTTGGCGCCGTCGGCCAGCAGCCGCAGCTTGTGCGTTCCAACCGTCAGAACACCCGGGGCGGCAGTGTAAGAACCTTTGTAAACGGCTCCGGCAGCAATGGGATCAACTTTGACTTCGCCGATCTTCACGCCGTTATCGTAAACGTAGAGCGTGGAAGCTCCGGCATCGGTCAAGCCGTTGTTTTTCACCGTAAAATCAAGTTTGACCGCCTGATTGATCCCGGCACTGCCCGGCGCACTGCACGCGGCGATCACCAGATCGGCCGGAGTGCGTTCAAACACGGTCACACTGCGGCTGTAGCCATTGTTGTGATTGTCGGATTCCGGCACCAGCGATGTAGCATCGGCCAGCAGCCGGAAACGGTGTTCACCTTCGGCAAGCTCACCGGCTTTGATCGTGTAAGATCCGGCATAACTGCTGTGGGCAGCCACCTGATCTATCACCACCATATCCAGCAAATCGCCATTATCATAGATGTACAGCACCGAAACTGCGGCGGCGGTTCCGCCATTGTTTCTGACCGTATAATCAAGCGTAAGATCCTGTTTGGTATCGACTTTTTCCGGGGCAGAAAGGCTGCCGATCACCAGATCGGCCGGAGTCACACTGGCAGCAACACTCAACACTTTGCTGGAACCGTTATTATTGTTGTCTGATTCGACCACGCTGTTAGCGCCGTCGGCCACTACCCGCAAACGGTGTTCACCGGCAGCAAGCATTCCGGCGGCAATAGTGAACGAGCCTCTGACATTGCTGCCGGCGGCCACCGGAGCGATGGCGACTTCGCCGATTTTTACGCCGTTATCATAAATATATGCCAGCGAACCGGCCGCCGCGCCGTCGCCGCTGTTTTTAACGGTAAAGTTCAGCGTTACAGCTTCGTTATCTTTGATCGCACCGGAGCTTAAACTGAAAACTGCCACCGTCAGATCCGGCGTACCCGTTACGTTGACCGTGCGGGTATAGCCGTTATTGTTATTGTTGGATTCGGCTATAACGTTATCGCCGTCGGCCACCAGCCGGATCTTGCGGGCGCCTTCTTTGAGCGTATTACCTTTAATGGTGTAAGTGCCTTGCACAGTTGCTCCGGCGGCAATGCTTTTTACATCCGCTTCGCCGATCTTGACTCCGTCGTTATAAATATAGAGTTTGGAAGCCGCCGCCGATGCATTGCCCTGATTTTTGACCGAAAAACTCAGCGTTACATCATCCGTGGTCTTGACTTCAGAAGCGGCGCTGAACTGACTGATGATCAAATCGGGCTTGCCGACCACCACCGGTTTTTCAACTTCCACACTGCGGCTGTTGCCGTTGTTGCCTTCGTTGCTTTCGGTCACCGCGCCGGCACCGTCGGCCAGTAAGCGGATACGGTTGGTTCCGGCGGCCAGCTGACCGGCGGCAATGGTGTAAGTGCCTTTGCAGACGCTTCCGGCAGTAATGGAACCAATGGCAACTTCGCCGATTTTTACGCCGTCATCATAAACATAAACCTTGCTGGGCGCGGCCGCACCGTCGCCACTATTTTTAACGGTAAAGTTCAGCGTTACAGCTTCGTTGCGCCTGACCGAAGCCGGAGCGGTAAACGCCGCAATGGTCAAATCCGGCGTACCCGTTACATTGACCGTGCGCGAATAGCCGTTGTTACCTTCGTTGCTTTCCACGACCAGATCGCTGCCGTCGGCCACCAGCCGGATCTTGCGGGCGCCTTCTTTGAGCGTATTACCTTTAATGGTGTAAGTACCTTGCGCAGTTGCTCCGGCGGCCAGCTCGCCGATGTCAGTTTCGCCGATTTTTACGCCGTCAACATAAATATAGAGCTTACTGGCAGCGGCGGCGGCATCACCGCTGTTTCTGACCGCAAAATTCAGAATTACATCATCCGTGGTTCTGACCGCATCCGGGGCGGTAAATGCGGCAATGCTCAAATCCGCAAAAGTCGGCACGACCGGCACGACCGGCACTGCCGAAAGCTGCAAAGTCAGGCAGTCGTCGTCGGTCAGCAGTTTGTAGTCCATGCCGTTGAGCCGTACCGCTGAGTATGCGCCGTCGCTGTAGGTGAATTTTCCGGCGCTGCTGCCATCGACCGTAATAGTCACATTGCTCAGGACCCTCGACCCGACATCGGTAGCCAGCTTGTACAAGCCCTGTTCCATATCGGATTTGACCGAAATATTGCAAGTGGTATAGTCAAGCGCCAGATTTTCAAAACCTTCCAGCAAAGCATCGCTGTTGCCCGCCTCCAGTTCATAGGCCTCCAGAGTCAAATCCAGAAAGTAACCTTCCTGCATTTCTTCGTCCAGAATCATTGCTTCGTCGATTACCAACAAACCACCAACCGTAACATTGTGCGAAATATAACTTTCCCCCATCAAAATCACAATTCCGCCTTTGTTGATGTCAAGCGCAAAAGTGGAGGTCATGTCCTTATATTCTTCGGGGATATCTTCTCCAGCGCTATCTATCCGGAGAATTAGGGTATCTTCTAATCCAACTACCCCCCCATTATTCACCGTTAAACCGGCAACTGAACCTTCCAAACCTAAAAACGTTCCTCCATTATTCACCGTTACATTAGCAATAGAGAAAAGTGTATTTTCTTCATTTGTTGTTTCAAATCCGGCATGAAGCTCCCCACCGTTATTTACGGTAATATTGCAAGCCATAGCATTGACTTTTAACATATTACCGTCATAATTACTTCCTACGGTAACATCTTTCAACATAAGCTCATCGCGCAGTACAATTGCATTAGCCAGATCATACGTACCATCATATTTGGTTTGACAGGACATAACTCCATTGGGGACAATCGTCAAAGTATACTTGGTAACAGACTCAATTACCTCTTGATCTTCGGCATAAAGGTAGAAAAATCTTTCTCCGTAAAGCTGGCTGTAAGTAGCACTGCCGATTTTATACCCAATATCTGCCAGAACATCTTGGGGTTTAAATAAAGAAATCATAACTGCGTTGGTACAGTTTTCAAATTCGGCTTGAGTATAACCGTGCGTGCACGGTTTCATATTAACATGCCACCCCGTCTTGCGCCACTCATTATCACCCCACACGACAATATAGTCCGAGCTTAGCCAACCACCTCCCACATTATGCATTCTCACTAGCAATAACGAACCCAACGTCTTGTATCCCATTTTGCCATCTAACACTACTATATCATTATCAGCCATGATCCAATTCCCCTTTCAAAGTTTATTTTTTGACTCTACTTCTATTATATACCGGACCTGGTGTTTTTTCAAGCCTTTTAACACAATTTTCCGATATAAAAATCACTATGTTTACACTCTTACAGAGCATTTAAAAGAGAGAATCTTACGCCGGCTGAAAAAAAATCATAATCAAAACCACCGGCTAAGCCGGTGGTTTTGATTGGGGATGTGCGCATTATAGTTTTTTCTTTTCAGCTATTTATCATTTTGATTTTTCCGGCAGATGCCAATAATACAGAAAACTTTTGATCAACAGCAAATCAAATATGGATCGTAATTACAAATAACACGAACACTGTTTTAATGTATTCATGACAAGTACTTCAGGTTGCAGATATTGAGAATAATAATCACGATTTTCCATTTCCATAGTCATGCGTTTGTGCGGGTCTTTCAGCAACATTTCGCACTTACTTAATACATCATCTGCAGAGTTAAACGTCAGATAATTTTTACCTTCCCGGAAATCTCCCGGAACCTTGAAATGCAACGGTTCAGAGAGGATCGCCTTGCCGGCCGCAACAAATTCACCTAAACTCCATCCGGCAGAATTCCATAACCCGGTACTGGTAACGCAAACCGCAGAGCTATTGATCAGATCAATGAAATTTTTGCGTCTGGTAATTTTATGCGGCAAGATCAAGTCAGGACACAATTTACGGGCCAAGGGTGAATCAACAATACCCACAATGGCATTAGTAAAAAACTTCCTGATTTTATACGCCAGCATGATTCTGTTTTCATTAAGCTCGTCCCAGCCGTCCCACAACCGGGTAGAGTACAGGATTGGATTTTGTACACTACTGACATCTTTTTTCATTGTCCAACAGCGTTCTGCAATCGGAATCTTGCAAAAATGAGGATTGGGGAACAACTTGCAAATTGCCCGCATATAGAAAGGATACAAAGCCAGATGATTTAAGCCGTATGGGAAAAAAAGTGGTTCACTGCCAAATAAAATTTCATCATAAGCCCGCTTGAAAATAACGGCATTCTGCTGCTGAAGAAAATCCCGGAATTCTGCAACTTCAAAATTTTGTATTCCGTCACTCAAATCATAAAAGATCTTTTTACCATTCACCTGGCTGTAGAAAACATTATCACAAGGAATATTCAAATCGTTTGAAAAAACTGTTTTTAATGATATGAATCCCCTTTTTTCCAATAGCCGATACCCATATATTGCCTGGTGAAAGTGAGGAATAAATTTTTTTCTTTTACTGAAGAACAAAGTACATTCAGCTGGATGTTTGGTAATCGTGATAACACACTCCTTAAGTAAATTCATTGCCTTGAACAGCAATAATAATCCCCAATGGCCCGGGAATCTTCAATGAATCGCATGAAACAGAGGAGAAAGATCATGGCAATAAAAAGCCGGACTCTCCAGAATCGCACTACATCCGGAACCCGCCCCCAGCCGGTCAACCACAATGCCGACATGAGTATCCGGCAAGACTGTGCAGAAAAAAAGCACCATCTTACTGAACACAAATCCCCAACAAATGCAGCAGACAAAACATTTTTAACTGGTTGTTTTGGGACGTATTTGCCGTAAAATGCGAACAGTTTTCAATTAGCCGCTGCCGCTATCGGCAGCATGATTAATATATAGCTGTAAAAAAATAAATACAAGTTGAAAAAAAGAAAAAGTCATAATGAGAGAGCTGCCGACCGCTTACAGCCTTCATCTGCGTTGCAGATTCCGCCGTGACAGGCAGGCTTCATGTTTTTTGGCCTTGAAATCAAGGCAAAAAAATGGGGTGCAAATTTTTGTTTTTTGTACCTCGTCCTTACCAGAGAGAGTTCAAATCTCTTTTACGCAAATAAAATCAACTGCAAAACTTCTTCCAGCCGCCCTTTTCGCTTAAAATATATGCAGTTGATTTTATCTATACTCTATGCTGCAATTACTGCGGTATTATGACTTATTTGCATAATTTTAGAATTATCTGCATAAAATAAACTTGAAATTATGCAGAAAGGTATTATATTATGGGCAGATAAGATAAAACAGCGGGGCTGGATTTATGAGAAATTTTGATTATTCGGCATTTCCGGGAGCGTTGCTTACTCCGGAAATCAGCAACCTTTTATCCGCCATTCACGAATATCGCGGGAAACAGGATTTGTACATTACTGCCAAAAAGGATATTTTGAAAACGCTGCTTGAAGTTGCGATCATTCAAAGCACCGATGCATCAAACCGAATTGAAGGTATTTTTACTTCTGATGCCCGATTAAAAGAGTTGGTAATGCAAAAATCCCAGCCGGTCAACCGCAATGAAAAAGAGATTGCCGGATATCGGGATGTTCTTGCAACGATCCACGAGAGTTATGAGTATATTCCCTTGACGCCAAACTCTATTTTGCAGCTGCATCGGGATTTGTATTCCTTTCAAGCTCCCGGCATTGGGGGGCATTGGAAAAACAGCGATAATCTGATTGCAGAAACGGATTCAGAAGGCAAGCAGCATATCCGTTTTACTCCGGTAACTGCATTTGAAACACCACAGGCAATGGAAGAACTCTGCACGGCTTACAGGAACGCTCTTGCCTCTGGTGTTTGTGACCCTTTGATGCTTGCCGTATTGTTTATTTTTGATTTTCTCTGTATTCATCCGTTTAATGATGGCAATGGCCGCATGAGCCGTTTGCTGACTTTGCTGCTGCTTTATCAGAATGGCTATATTGTCGGGAAATATATCAGTTTGGAAAAACTCATTGAACAATCCAAAGAAACCTATTATGAAACATTGCAGCAGAGCAGTGCAAATTGGAACGATGGAACGAATGATTATATGCCCTTTATGCGTTATATGCTGGGCATCATTCTCAAATCTTATCGTGAATTTGAAAACAGAGTTGAACATATTGTGACCGGAAAACTCAACAAAACCGATCGCATCAGATTGATATTTGAACAGAAACTGGGAAAAATCAGTAAGTCGGATATTGCCAACACTTGTCCTGATATAAGTATCTCCATGATTGAGCGGACTCTGAAAGAGATGCTTGACCATGGTGAAATCACCAAAGTCGGCTCCGGCAGAGCAACCGCGTATGTAAAAAGCTGACACAAAAGTATTTCAACTGTTAATATAACAACGCAATGTATTGACCTCTTATAGCGGAGAATTTGGGGAGATTTTATTTTATATTACCTTTGGCGGTATTGATCGAAGAAATCAATGTAATACGCAGTCCCGGATTTGGCATCCGTAGGCATAGAGGTCGCCGGAGCCGATCCGGAAACGGCGATCCGTCTGGCGTTGGAAGCGGCGGTTGCCGGGGATCAGGATGCCGTGTCGATGGTCAGACTGCTTTCCCAACGGCCACCGTCGCTGTATAACTGAAAAAAATACCGGCCGGAGATCGTCAGATGTTGATCCCCGGCCGGTTTTTTGTAAAGGACTGTTATTTTTCTTGATTAAGTCGGCGAGCTTATTCAGAATCCTTATCAAGTTTATCTTGCATACGTTGAGCTGCACTATTGCATTCAGCCGCAGCAATAAGCATTCCGACAACAACAATTCCAAAAAGAATCATTACCGGTACAGAACTTGACAGAAACAGCAGTACAGTCACAAAAACTGCTGTTATACAACACATTACCGTTGAAGATTTTTTATCTTGAATTCGTTTTACAAGAGTATCTCGTTCAGCCTTTGTTAATTTGCCCATTTTTACTGATTCCCTCCATTTAACGCTTCAATACTTCCATCGGCTCCAGTGTTTCCGCAATTTGGACAAGCAGGATGCCCGGTTTCTTTGTCCGCATTTTTCACTCCGCATTGAAAGCAAAAAACAGCATTACATTTTTTGCACCGGAAAGCATTGTCCACAAAATGCTTTCCCCATACACATTCATACGACATACCGGGTCCTTTCATTTTCACTGTTCTTTGAAACAGCAAAGAAATTCAAAGGACAAAAAATACGTCTTCAGTGAATAGCGTGGAATAGAGGAGGAAATCGGGCAATAAAAAGCCGAATACTCCAGAATTGCACTACATCCGGGGCCCGACCAAGAGCCCGCCAACACCAATGCAAATAGGAGCATCCGGCAAGACTGTGCAGAAAAAAAGACACAATCTCACTGGACACAATTCACCTGTGGTGTTGGCAAAAGACATTTTTTACTTGGTCGGTTTCGGATGTATTTGCCGTAAAATGCGAACAGTTTTCAATTAGCCGCTGCCATAATCGACAGCACCTCTAATATATACATATAAAACAGATAATGCAAGTTGAAAAAGAAAAAAGTCCAAGGTTTTTTTCTAACTTGAACTTTGCAAAGATTTTTTATTTACCGCCAATCTGCCGCGGAGAATTTGGGGGATTTTATGCGGATTTTGTCGTATAATACAGTTAAATATATTTGTAAAAAGAAACACATCTTCCCGCCGCAGGCGGCAACTTCGACCGTCTTCGCTTTGCTGCGCCATGGCAAGCAAGTGCAATGGAGCGCCTTCACAAGCAAGGCTTCCGGAGCTTGGTGAAGATGTCCCGGCTTCATTGCATTACGCCGTGGCAAGGAAGAAAACCTTCGGTTTTGAGTGAAGTTGCGCTTCGCGCAGTGAAGTGAAGACTTGCGTCTTCGTTATTTTTTTGCCCAAAATTTGGGCAAAAAAATGGGGTGGTAGATCCGCCGTCGCTCTACGAGCTATGGCTGGACAAGCCGGACTTGAATCCGGCTTCATTTCATTACGCCGTGACAAGCCGTCGACCTTCCGCCTGCGCTGAAACTCCGGCGAACAAG
>SUWA01000120.1 GCA_015061695.1 Lentisphaerota bacterium | reverse complement strand
TATTAAAAAGGTTTACAAATGCCAAAGCGTGGGAGGACTATTGGCAAAACAAAATGAATTGTGTAGGCAATGTTGTCATCAACATTGGCAATTACAAATGTTTTTCACAAAATTTAGGACAATAACACAATATAACAGTATAATGTAAAAAAGCAAGAAAAGTTTGTTGCGATCGCAGACTGCACTTGAGTGGCAAAAATAATGTTTTCAGACATAGTTTGAGCAGGGGATTTTTTGAAAAAAAACTCCCCTCGTGCTGCACCATTCCTGTGTTTGAGTTCAAACCTGATATTTTTACCAGGTGAAAAAGTTATAATTGCCAATATCAGCTGATATTGCTGTTATAATTCATTTGACTTTGACTGGGTATACCGGCATATCAGTGACGCTTAAAACAGGAGCAACTCAACAATAAGATCAGATGTCGGAAAAAACAATCATACGGCTTCCGGGGTGGGAATACTGCAAATTGAAAATATATCAGTTGGCGGAAATTTCAAGCTGGAAAGCATTATGAACTTTTGTCAAAAACCGTCGATGAGGCAAAAAAAAATCCCGCCTGCAAAAGCGGGAAATCAGAAATCAAATGGTACCGAAGGTGGGAATCGAACCCACATGACCAGAGGTCGCCAGATTTTGAGTCTAGTGCGTCTGCCAATTCCGCCACTTCGGCTTGTTGACTTATAATATAGCACAGAGATTGCATTTGTCAAATCTTTTTTTGTAAAAAAAACTTTTCTTTGCCGCGCAACTGTTTTATAACTTTAAGCAATAGAAATACCATGCCGTAAAAAAGCCTGCAGCAAAAATCTTCCCGGTGGGGCTGATTTTTGCTTTGAACAGAAAAACGTCATGTCTCCGACATGGCAGAGGACTTCTGCCTGCCGGTTATTTCCCCCCGCGTGAAACCAAATTTGATTGAACAATTTTTTCAGAGGAAAATATATTTGGCCAGGAAGATTATGCTGATGAGCCAGAGCAGCCAGTTCACCCGGCCTTTTTTGCCGCAGTTGAGTACCGTCCAGGAAATGATCCCCAACCCCAGACCATCGCTGATGCTGTAGGTAAAGACCATGCCGGCCATCGCCAGATAAGCCGGCATGGCGCCGGATACATCTTCCAAATCAATTTGTTTGACCGACCGCAGCATCAGAAAGCCCACGATCACCAGCGCCGGCGCAGTGGCAAAACCCGGAATGGCCATAAAGATCGGTGCCGCCACCAGCGAAATCAGAAAGAGCAGTGCTGCTACCATTGCCGCCAAACCGGTACGCGCTCCCGCACTGATACCGGTGGCCGATTCCGCCAGCGTAGTGGTGGTGCTGGTGCCGAATATACCGCCGGCAAAAGTAGCAACCGAATCGGCAAACAATGCGCCGCGCAAGCGGGGGATGGAACCATCTTCTTTCATTAAAGGAGTATTGATCACCGCACCGTTGATCGTGCCGACCGTATCAAAAAAGTCGGCAAAGAGGAACGAAAAACAGATTACGGCAAACTCCATGGAACGCAGCAGAGCCAAGCCTTTTTTATCGGAATTCAAGCAACTCCACTGGTCAACATCAAAAGCCGATCCGAACAGACCGGCAAACCCTTTAAATGGTTCAGTAAACGATTCCCAGCTGAAGTGCGGGAAAAGTGAGTGAAAACCTTCTGCCGGGCGTACATGGTAAATCCCCGCTGCTTCGCAGATCATACCCAGCAGCCAGGTGGCCAGAATCCCCAGCAGGATCGAGCCGATCACATTTCTGTCAAGCAGAAAGGCCGTTATCAATATGCCCGCCAGAGCCAGCAATGCCGAGATCCCGGCCGTATGGAACGACTCGCCGAAAAAGTTCTGGATCGTCAACAGGGTATCCGGGTGCGCCTTGATGATGTGGGCGCTTTTGAACGCCAGCAGCGAGATAAACAGCCCGATCCCCGCGGCCATGGCATATTTCAGCGGCATGGGAATGGCGTTGATGATCTTTTCGCGGATCGAAGAGAGCGAGAGCAGAAAGAATATGATCCCTTCCAGCACCACGGCAAACAACGCTATCTGCCATGAATAGCCCATACCCCGGACTACGGTAAAGGCAAAAAATGCGTTCAGCCCCATTGCCGGGGCCAGTACCAGCGGGTAGTTGGCCAGCACGGCCATCATCATAGTACCGAAAAATCCGGCCAGTGCCGTGGCACAGAGTACGCCGCCGCGATCCATGCCGGTGGTACTCAATATTGCCGGATTGACTGCCAGAATGTATGAAACAGCTAAAAATGTAACGACTCCGCCGTAAATCTCGCGCCGGACAGTACTGCCGACTTCGCTGATCTTAAAAAAACGATCCAGAAAACCCATTGTTGGCCCACTTTGCTGATTAACTTTATAATGACGTAAACTTTGCAATATCACAATACTATACACCTGTTGAAACGGCTTTTCAAACTGTTGACCCGGCTACGGAGGAATTTTTTCAGTTTTATACCGCAACTGATTGGTTGAGGCACGACCGTTCCGGCAGGGAAGATAGAAAATACAAGGTTCCGGTCGTCGAATGCAACGGCAAACACTATGCGGAACTGCACATCCCCGGTGGGTATTCTGCGGCCATTGTTCGCAAATAAATTGAATTGCAGGGTTGACAAAAGCGGCAAATGGCTGTATTTTACCAAATCAAAAACAAATAAAGGATTTTATTATGCCGATCTATGAATATATTTGCCGCGATTGCGGGCTGGCGTTTGAAAAACTTGTGCCGCGGGCCGGAACTGCTGTAGAGTGCGAAAAGTGCGGCAGTGCGAATGTGGAAAAACAATTTTCGCTTTTTGCGGCGGCAACTTCGTCGCCTGCCGGTGGGTGCGAAGCCGCTGATTCATGCCCGGCTGCCGGCGGTTGCGGCTGCCACGGCAACTGCGGATGTCATCATTGAGGTGCAGACTATGAAAAAACTCATTTGGCCGGGCAGCACCCAGCTGGCTCCGGTACCGGCAGTATTGGTAGGTACCGGCGGCAACGGTTTCAAAAATAATCTTATTACTATTGCATGGGCCGGGATCGTATGCAGCGATCCGGCCATGATCTCGATCGCCGTGCGGCCGGAGCGTTACAGTTACGCTGCTTTGGTTCAGACCCGGGAATTCACCGTAAATGTGCCGCTGGCAAGTCAGGCGGCGATCGTGGATTGGTGCGGGGTGGTTTCCGGGCGCGATCACGACAAGTTTGCCGAAAAGCACCTGACTGCAGCCGGCGGCAGTGTGATCAATGCGCCGCTGGTAATGGAGTGCCCGCTGAATCTGGAGTGCAAGGTCAAAGAGATCATAAAACTCGGCTCGCACGATCTCTTTTTGGGCGAAATCGTTGCAGTGCAGGTGTCTGAAGATTTTATAGCCGAAAGCGGGCGGTTGGATCTGGAGCGCTGCGGAGGCGTACTGGCTTACGCTCACGGGCATTACTTTAATTTGGGTGAATGTATTGGCCACTTCGGTTTTTCGGTACGCAAAAAGTCCGGGCCGCTGGTGCGCAAATAACAGATCGGAATATGAGATTATGAAAAAGTTTTTGCTGTACATGCTGATTGCCGCCGCCGGTGTGTTGCCGCTGCAGGCGGAAAATGTTACCGGTTTGGTGAAAAAATATCCGCTCAATGTTCGGGCCGGTGCCGGAACCAGACACACCGCGGTAGGGCAGTTGACCAAAAACAATCCGGTAACGATCGTGGCGGTAAGCGATCAGTGGCTGGAAATCAAAGCCCCCGCCAATTGCTATGTGTGGGTAGCCGCAAGATATGTCAGGAACAATAAATTGACGGCCAAAGTCAATCTGCGTTCCGGCCCCGGAACCGGTTACGAAGTTATCGGCAGCGGCGTGTCCGGTCAGCCGGTCAAAGTCATGGGCAAAGTTACAGCTTCGGGCTGGGTGGCGCTGGCCGCTCCGGATAATGTAACGCTTTTTGTCGGTCGGCCGGCCATCGACGTGCAGGGCGGGAGCGAGGCATTGGCCAAGCTGCCCAAATTCAAGGCCGCCGGGCGCCGCGGATTACCCAAAAGTAATTTGATCCGGCTGGAAGGCAATTTTACCAGCGAAGGCAAATCCATGCGGGTGCGCGGTTACATCTACAAAGAAGGTTCTGCTCCGGTAACTCATGTGCTGTATGAAGAAAAAGGCGAAGATCTGATCCCCAAATATTTTTTGATTCCTTCAGATAAGCCGATCAAGTGCAGCGATGGCGACAAGGTATTGATTACCGGTGAGTGCCGGACGGTCAAAAATTGGGAGCTGCCGGTGGTACTGGTGCGTGGTGTAGTGCCGCTGCAGTAAAAAAACTGTAAAAAAACGTAAAGCGTAATTGCATTTGCGCCAAGAGCAGTTATTTTAAAAGGCAGAAACAGTTTTCGTGCTTATCCGCAAGGGTAGGGCGAGTGATTCAAATCCCAAAATGGAAAAAAGCCTTATGGCGGATTTCAAACTCAAGTCGTTTCTGAAACCCTATCGCGGGTTGATTTTCTTCGCTTCAGTATCCAACTTACTCTTTACAGCTTTGGCATTGACTTTGCCATGGATGTTAAAAATCGCTATCGACCGGGTATTGCCGACCGCTGATTACGGGTTGTTTTTTATCCTGTGCGGGGTAATGCTTACGACCTATTCGGTGCGCTGTGCAATACGCTATATTGCCGGTATATTGGGGTCGTATATGATGTACCGGGTGATGGTGGATGTCCGGTTCAAACTCTTCCGGCATCTGCAGAGCCTGTCGCTGCGCTTTTACGAAGAGTACCGTACCGGCAAGGTGGTTTCCAACGTCATCAGCGATGTGGGGCTTATGCAGCAGTTTGTCGCCTCGATCGTAACCATGGCTGACCAGTTCTTTATGATCCTGTTGATCTCGATGCTGCTGCTGGTCATCAACTGGCAGCTGGGGCTGCTGGTGCTGGCGATTGCTCCGCTGCACTTTATCAACTTTGCTTACTTCCGCAAAAAATTGCAGCGTTCCAGTAAGGATTTTCAGGAAAAGATGTCCGTTATTTCAGCGAATCTGGCCGAAACGATCAACGGTATCAAGGTAGTCAAATCTTTCGGGCAGGAACGCAACGAGTGCGGCAGTTTTTTCAAGTGTCTGCGGCCCACGCTGGGAATCGGGGTGCGGTTGAATCTGCTGGGCAACCTTTGCGGCTCGGTGGCCGATATGTTGAGTATCTGCACTTATTTGCTGGTGATCGGTATGGGAATCAGATTTGTTCAGCAGCAGATGATGACTATCGGTGAATTTGTGGCATTCTACAGCTATGTGGGTACACTTTTAGGACCGATTGCCGCATTTGCCACGCTTTCGACGACGATTTCGCAAGGTTTGGCGGGGGCGGAACGTATCGGTAAGATCATGCGGGTGATCCCGGAAATCCAGGATGTGCCCGACCCGATCAATGCCGGCAAGCTCGAAGGTCGCATCGAATTTGAAAATGTGGTGTTCAAATACGACGACCAGCCGGTCATCAAAGATTTGGATCTTACGATCGAACCCGGGCGCAAAGTGGCATTGGTCGGGCCTTCCGGCTGCGGCAAGACCACGCTGGGCAATCTGATTTTGCGGTTTTACGATGTTACCAGCGGGCGCATATTGATCGACGGTATAGATATACGCAAATACTCCAAGGATTCTTTCCGCAACAATGTGGCCGTGGTACTGCAGGAGCCGTTCCTGTTCAGCGGCACGATCAAAGAAAATATTGCCTACGCCAAAAAAGACGCCACCAACGAAGAGATCATTGCCGCGGAAAGAATCCTTGGAGTATTTGCG
>SUWA01000010.1 GCA_015061695.1 Lentisphaerota bacterium | reverse complement strand
CCGGTTCCACGGCCTGCATGTTCTGGGGTCTGGGCGGCGACGGTACCGTCGGCAGCAACAAGAACTCCATCAAGATCATCGGCGACAACACCGATAAATATGTTCAGGCGTATTTCTCCTACGACAGCAAGAAGTCCGGCGGCGTGACCGTTTCGCACCTGCGTTTCGGCGATGTGGAAATCAAATCCCCCTATCTTATCACCGCTCCTGACTTTGTAGCTTGCCACAACGAAGCCTATGTCGGCCGTTATGACATGCTCGCCGGTATCAAAGAAAACGGTACTTTCCTGATCAACACTTCCAAGAAGGCTGACGAAGTCTTTGCTTCCTTCACCAGGGAAATGCAGGAAGTTATCATCGCCAAGAAGATCAAGGTTTATGCCATCGACGCACTCAAGACTGCTTTGGAAGTCGGCAGTGCCAAGTATGTATCGACCATCATGCAGACCTGCTTCTTCAAGCTGGCTGCGATCATCCCGGCTGATGAAGCTATCGGTCACATCAAAAAGGCGATCGAAAAGAAATTCAAGAAGAAGGGCGACGAAATCGTTGCTCAGAACATCAAGTGCGTGGATATGGCTCTGGAAGGTCTGGCCGAAATCGCTATTCCGGCGACCATTACCGAAAGCTATGTGGCTCCCAAACTGATCGCCGATGATGCCGGTGATTTTGCCACCAAACTGATGAAGCCGATCCTGCACCTGCAGGGCGACAATATTCCGGTTTCGGCCATGAGCTTCGACGGCTCCATGCCCACCGGCACCAGTGCTTTGGAAAAGCGCGGTATTGCTCCGAGCGTTCCGAAGTGGGATTCCGCCAAGTGTATCCAGTGCAACCAGTGCGTGATGGCTTGCCCGCACGCTGCGATCCGTGCCAAGCTGATCGCCGAAAGCGATCTGGCCAACAAGCCCGCCACCTTTGAAACTGTCGCTCCGAAGGGCGTCAAGGAACCGGGTCTGGTCTATCGCATGCAGGTCTATGTGGAAGACTGTACCGGTTGCGGCGTTTGTATCGAAACCTGCCCGGCCAAGGAAAAGGCCCTCAGCTTCAGCCCGCTGGCTGCCGAACGTGCTGCCGGTCAGAATGCCAACGAAAAGTTCTTCGAAGCTCTGCCCGACAACGTCACCGGTGGTGTCAGTGTGGATACCGTCAAGGGTTCTCAGTTCCTGAAGCCCTACTTTGAATTCAGCGGTGCTTGCGCCGGTTGCGGCGAAACTCCGTACGTCAAGCTGGTCAGCCAGCTCTTTGGTAACCGCATGGTCGTGGCCAACGCCACCGGCTGCTCCTCCATCTACGGCGGCAGCTTCCCGAGCCTGCCCTACTGCAAGGACAAGGCTGGCCGTGGTCCGGCTTGGGCCAACAGCTTGTTTGAAGACAACGCTGAATACGGCTACGGTATGCGTATGGCTATTGATACCAACCGCGCTCAGCTCCGCAACAATGTGGAAGCTCTGTTGGAAAAAGCCGGCGACTGCAAGTGCGAAATCAAAGCTCTGCTGGCCAAAGGTATCGAACTTTGGAACAGCACCGATGCCGAAGCCATCGCCAATCAGGATGCGATCAAAGCCGCGCTGCCCGCTGCTATTGAATCCGCCGCCTGCCCCGAAGGCAAAGCTATTCTGACCAAGATCGCCGAACTCTCTGACTACTTTGTGGACAAGAGCTTGTGGATCTTCGGCGGTGACGGCTGGGCATACGATATCGGTTACGGCGGTTTGGACCACGTTGTGGCCCAGAAGCGTAATGTGAACATTCTGGTACTGGATACTGAAGTGTACTCCAACACCGGCGGTCAGGCTTCCAAGTCCACCCCGATCGGTGCGGTGGCTCTCTTTGCCAACGCCGGTATGGAACAGACCAAAAAGAACCTCGGTTTCATGTGCATGAGCTACGGCAATGTCTACGTTGCCAGCATCTGTATGGGTGCCAACCGTCAGCAGGCTTTGACCGCCATCAAGGAAGCCGAAGCCTACAACGGTCCGTCCATCATTCTGGCCTATGCTCCCTGTATCGCTCACGGTATCAAGGGTGACATGCGCATGAGCCAGAACGAAGCCAAACGCGCGGTGGAAGCCGGCTACTGGCCGCTCTATCGTTACAACCCGGCCAATACCGAAGCTCCGTTCAAGTGGGAAACCAAAGAAGCTACTTCCAGCTTCCAGGACTTCATCCGCAGCGAACGCCGCTACGCCAGCTTGACCAAGACCAATCCGGCCAACGCCGAAGAACTCTTCGCCAAGGCCGAAGCGGATTGCAAACGCCGCATGGACTTCTTCAAAAAGCTGGGCGAAGTAATGAAGTAAGCTTTATTACCAGCAATAAAAAGGTGCAGCTCAAAAGGCTGCGCCTTTTTTTTGTGCAGATAAAATTAACTGTAAGAGCGATGCCGCCACCCGGCATCCACCTTCGCACGAGGCTACGGCGGACAAGCTTTCTGGGGTCTACCGCTCCCCGCCCTTGCTGCTGGCAGAGTGCAGTTGTAAGGCCAACGCCTGTTTTGCGCGCTAAGTAAAACGGACGATAACGGACAATAACAGACGATAACGGACCCGGCGGCGAAATCGCCGCCGCTATCATTGTAGACATGCGCTTATTTATAAGACTTATAAGTCCTATAAGTCCTATAAAAACTACGACAGCGGCCGAGCCACTATGGTACTACACGGCCCTCAAAAGACTGGCGGCGATCCACCTACGCACAAGGCTCCGGCGGACAAGGCGAAGCGATGCCGCCGCCCGGCTTGGCGCTGGTTGTAAGGCGCACACCTGGGGGGAAGCTGAATTGTACGGATGGGTACGGATGTTTACGGAGTTGTACGGAGCTGCCGGGCTTTAGCCCGGCAGCCACCTCCGCACGAGGCTACGGCGGACAAGGCGAAGTGATGCCGCCGCCCGGCATCCACCTTCGCACGAGGCTACGGCGGACAAGCCAGCCGGGGTTCTACCGCTCAGCACTCGCTGCTGGCGGCAAGCGAAGCGATGCCGCCGCCCGGCGCCTGCCGGGGGGCTACAATGCTGCCCCGATTGCTGGCCGACCCTCTATGGCACTACACGGCCGCTAAGTTGAGTAGTATTTCTAAAACCGAGATCGGCCATTTTTATTTTTGCTGAGGCAAAAATAAAAATGGCCAGGAAAAGGTTTGCGGAAAAAGGGATGGGGGTTCCGTCTTCGCCCTGTGGGCTACGCCGTGACAAGTCGGGGGAAGGGAAAAAACCACTTTCCTCAAAAGTGGTTTTTTCCTTTCCCCCGATACGTTCACCACCACCCGCTTTTATTTTATCAAAGCGAGTTGCGGTTTTGGGCCCATTCTTTCAGGGCTTGGGTGGTGGTATTGAAGTTATTGAACATATTTTCGGCGAAAAGTTTGAAGCAGCAAGTCCATGCTTCGTTGAAGACGTAGATATTTTGCATACGTTCTCCGAAGCGGCTGTCGGGGTCGAGTTCTTCTCCTTCGGGCAGGTTCAATGAGCTGAAAATAAATTTATCGGCGTCGAAAGTTCCGCTCCAGATATCTTCGCCCCGGGTGAGGGTTACTTTAGCTTTCTTCAATTTTTTGCCTACGGCCAAAGCGGCTTTGGCTTCGGCGCTTTGCTGTGGCAGGTCGCCTTTTTTGACGGTGATTTCGGCGGCGCCTTTGGCCATATCGCCGGCGGCAAAGACCATAGGTCCTTCGATAAGGATTTCAAAATCGCCGTATTGCGGGTGGGTGATTTCGGCGGCGCCGGTTTCGCTCAGATACCACAGATAGGTCAAAAAATCCCGTCCGGGGGTCATATCATCGGAGTCTTCGTCAGTCAGCGACAGCACCGGCAGGTCGGTTTCCAGCTTGCCGAATTCATCGTTGAGCAAGGTTCCGGGGGTGATTTGGATCGGTTCCAGATTCATGGTCTGGTAAAAAAATCCGATAAAATCTTCGATTTGTTTGCTGGAAGCTGCGCCCAGATAGAGCAGTTTGGCCGCCGGGTCATAGACCATGGGAGTTGCGGCTATGGAGGGGGGCATTTTCATAAGATACTGCTCGATGGCCTGCGCTTTGATTTCGCGCTTGACTTTGGAGGGGACAAAATCCAGTTCGTTGGCCCGCATGTAGACGATTTCTTCGCGCTTGATGATTGCGTTCAGGAGCGAGGCGGGGATCTTGCGTTCCGCTTTGCGCAGGTTCAAATACCAGCAGCTGCCGGTGATAACGTTATTTTCTTCCAGATTGCTGTCCAGCAGACAGCGGCCGGTCGTCCAGCCGATCTGGGGTTCATCTTTTACACTGTCCAGAGTACCGGCCCGGTGCGCACTGAAATTTTCCAGCGCATCTTCCGGCCACGCTCCGTTGAGTTTGAAAGTCGATACGGTAACTCCACCACGATCAAAAGGCATAAATATTCTCCATCTCTGTTGAGGTATTTTTAAAGTGCCTTGTATTTTAAACGCTCAAAGCACTTTTTGCAAGTTATTTTCAATAAAAAAAGCAAATTTTTTTGTCCGTGATTTGGCAAAAAAACTAAAAAGCTATAGATTAAAAGAGAAAGGTTTTGGGATAATGAATGATTGGATCGATATAAAGAGCGATCCCGCCCACGTCAGGCGGGAACGGGATAAAGCCCGGGAGCTGCGCAATTCCTCATGGTGGAAAAATCTGCTGGAACGCGGCGAGTGTCACTATTGTCATGGGCATTTTGCCCCGGAAGATTTGACTATGGATCACATTGTGCCGGTGGCCCGGGGCGGTAAATCCACCCGGGGCAACATCGTGCCGTGCTGCAAAGATTGCAATAACCGCAAAAAATATCTTACCCCGGCAGAAATGATCATGTTTGAGCTGGAAGCCAAAGCCAAAGCTGATCAGGCTGCCAACGCTGCAAATCTCTCTGCGGCGGAAGAAAATTATTGATCACAGCTTGGCAAAAGATTGATAATCACGGCGGTAGAGGTTTTGACCGTAATTTTTGATAGCTTCCGGAGTTATAAACATGCCGCCGGCTTTCAGCCGCCAATTTTGTTCGTGCAGCTGGTGGAACGCCCGGCGCAGTGAGTTGTCTTCGGGGAAATTTTCCCAATCCGCCTTGTTTTTGCCGAAGACGAACGCCAAGCCTTCCACGCCGACCGATGGGAACGGAAACAAATAGACTTGCCGCATAAAATCAGCCAGATTGGATTCGGGCAGCAATTTTTCAAAGTCATTGTTGAAGATCCATGAATAACAGGATACCGCCGCAACTTTACGCCCGAAATAGCGGGGAAAAAACTCCAACGCTTTCTGCAGTGAATCCGCTGCCGCTTCCGGAGTCATGCCGCCGCCGCCGGGAATATGCAGCCCCGGCACCAGATCCCAGCAATTCCACAGCGGAGTGTATTGCTGCAGATCCAGCGTCAGCGTGCGGTCAACTTCGGCGTACCCGGCCGGATCGATAGGCGTACCGGTAATGGAAGCTCCATCGTTGTGCAAAATGGTGGTTTTACAAGCCTGATTGGGAGTTTCATCCGTAAAAAGCCGCAGGCCATCTTTGCGCAAATGCCAGCCGTGGCGGCAGAGAGCGATCACTTTGCCATCGGAATTGCGTTTGAACGCCGCCGGCAAGTAGGGCAGCGGATCCTGGAGCATGTATTCAAAACGTCCGATTCTGAACAGTACTCCATCGACGTAAAAACGATACCAGTGCAGCTTGGTGTTGTTGATCCCCAACTTGCCGTCATGCCCGGCGGCGTATTCAAAAACTGCGCCGCTGGTGTATTGCATGGCATCCAGCGCATACGACGGCGGCAGCTGCAGTCGGGCATAGCTTTTTTCGATCGCCGGAAAGCCCGCCAGGGCCGCCAGCAGGTAATAAACTCCGGCGTGGTCTGCGCCATCCGGGGTATTTTCAAACAGCGGCAGTTTGTAATTATACAACAGCGCCGCCGGATGCTGCCACCAGTAATAACACAAAAAATTGTATCCGGCCAGCAGTAAACGGTTGCTTTTCAGCTCCCGGGCGCATTGCAGAATCTGCTGCTCATCCAGCGGTTTGCGCAGTTTGGCCAACTGCTGACGAATAAAATCTTCCTGCAGTGATTCCGGAATGTTTTCCAAGGTGGCGGCAACTTGATTGAAATCAAATTTTACCACAAACTCCCGGGCTTCTTCAGTCAAATCATAATATTGGGCAAACTTCGCAAGCTGCATTCCGTTTTCTCCTATTTACCAAACGCAAAAACAAATACCACTGCCAGCACCAGACAAACTCCGGCGGCCAGATGATTCCAGCGCAGCGGCTCGTTCATGTAAAACATGGCAAATGGCACAAATACGCTTAAGGTAATCACTTCCTGCATGATTTTAAGCTGCGCCAGACTGACTCCGCCGGCGTGTCCCAGCCGGTTGGCCGGAACCTGCAGCAGATATTCAAAAAGCGCAATGCTCCAACTGACCAATGCCGCAATGTACCACGGTTTGTTGGCCAGATTTTTCAAATGTCCATACCAGGCAAAGGTCATGAATACGTTGCTGAGGATCAGCAGCGTTACGACTTTGACCACCGGCAAAGATAAATAATGCCAGAACTGATTCATTTTTACTTGCTCCGACGGGAGGAGGCACTGCGGCCGTGGGCGGCCAGGCCTTCCATTTCGGCAAATTTTTCAGCGATGGCGATTTCGCCTTGAATGGCTTTTTCGCTGTATTCCACCGTACTCATGCGCCGGAAAAATCCTTCCACGGTCAGCCCGGAGAAAAATTTGGCACTCCCGGCTGTGGGCAGCACATGACTCGGACCGGCACAGAAGTCGCCGATCGGTTCCGGCGTCCAGTGACCGATAAAGAGCGCACCGGCGGCCTTGATGGTTTTGGCCACTTTACGGGCATCCTGACAGCAGATTTCCAGATGTTCAGGAGCGTACTTGCCGGCGATCTCGGCGGCCTGCACCATATCTTTTACTACGATTATCCACGAGCCGTGCTCCAGAACTTTGTCCACGGTGGCCATGCGGGGCAAGGTGGCTTTGCGTTCTTCGAGAGCCTGCAGGATCTTTTGGGGCATACTTTCATCGGTGGTGACGGTCAACGCCTGTTCCAGACCGCTGCCGTGTTCGGCTTGCGATAGCATATCGGCGGCGATCTTGTCCGGATCCGCACTTGCATCGGCGATCACCATGATTTCCGACGGGCCCGCAACCATGTCGATGGCCACTGCGCCGTAGACGAGCTTTTTGGCGGCGGTAACGTAGGCGTTGCCGGGGCCGACGATCTTTTCAACCTTGGGCACGGTTTCCGTACCGTAAGCCATGGCGGCGATACCGTAAACACCGCCCAGACGGTAGATTTCGGTCACACCGGCTGCTTTCATGGCATAAAGCACGGCCGGATGCACCTTGCCGTCTTTGCCGGGCGGGGTGACGGCCACGATCTCTTTGACCCCGGCGGCTTTAGCGATCCCGGCGGTGTGGATGACCGTGGAAACCAGCGGTGCAGTACCGCCGGGAATGTAAACCCCGACCCGTTCCATGGGCACAAACTGTTCACCCAGCGTCACGCCGGGGCGCACACGCTTTTTCCACGCTTGCGGGATCCGCAAACGGGCAAATTCCTGAACATGTTTCAAGGCCGTTTTGATGGAGCTTTTGGCGGCTTTATCCAAAGATTTGACTGCCGCAGAAATTTCTTCGTCAGTTACTTTGAACTCCGCTGGCGCAAGCTGTACTTTGTCAAACTCCAAAGCGTAGCGCACCAATGCTTTATCACCGTCACTGCGGACGGTGTTGACGATCGTTCGCACCGATTCTTCGATGGATGCCGGATAGCTGGGACGATTGTAAATTTCGTCCAGACCTTGCGCAAAATCCGCATTGCGGTAATCAAGCAATTTCATCTTTAATTTTTACCTGTCAGTTAAAATCAACAAAACAATTATCGATCAATCTGGTCGTGCCGAAGACTGCTGCCACCGCAAACAGCACGCCGCAGCTGGCGGCTGTGGGCTCTTCCAGCGTGGAACTGTCGCGCACTTCCACATAATCGATCACACCACCGGCGGCGGTGATATGTTTTTGAGCGTAGTCAATGACTTCATTTACCGCAGCAATGCCCTTTTCGCTTAAACACTTCTGCGCATAAAAGACCGATTCGCTGATGCTTCTGGCCCGGACTCTTTCGTCTGCAGTCAGATAGCGGTTGCGCGAGCTCATGGCCACGTTGTCAGTATCGCGGATCAAATCACCCAGCACGATTTCCACCGGGAAATTCAAATCCCGCACCATGCGTTTGATGATGATCGCCTGCTGCGCATCTTTTTTGCCGAAGACCGCCACATCCGGCACTGCCAGATTAAAAAGCTTGCTTACCACCGTAAGCACGCCCCGGAAGTGGATGGGACGGCTCTTGCCGCACAATACTTTGGAGAGAGTAGTTTCGTCCACCCAGATCGAGCGGTCGCTTTCGTACATTGCTTCCGGCTGCGGCGCAAAGACGGCAGTCGCACCGTGCGCTTCGCAGAGTTTGCAGTCATTTTCAAAATCCCGGGGATATTTATCCAAATCCTCATTGGGAGCAAACTGCGTGGGATTGACGAAGATCGAAACGATCACTTCATCTCCCCGCTTGGCTGCTATATCGATCAAAGACGCATGACCGGCATGGAGAAAACCCATGGTCGGAACCAAAGCAATGCGCTTGCCGGAACGTTTGCAGTTCAATGCGTACTGCTGCAGCTCTTCCGGCTGGTGAAAAATTTTCATTTCAACGCCTCAAAACTTTCTCAATCAACAATAAACATCCAGTTGTGCTTATCTTCGGCTTCACCATACTGGATAGCTTTCAAACCGTAGTAAAGCTTGCTGCTGACTTCGCCGATGTTGTCGCCGTAGGTGAAAGTCTGATCTTTGTAGTAAATGTGGTGGATCGGCGTGATCACCACCGCAGTACCGCAGGCACCAACTTCGGCAAAGTCGGCCAGTTCCGACTTGTGGATCCGGCGGCGTTCCACGGTAATACCCAGATCCTGCGCCAGGATCAGCAGCGAGTCATTGGTCACGCTGGGCAGTACCGAGGGCGATTCCGGAGTAACATATTTGCCGTCTTTGGTGATGGCAAAAAAGTTGCTGGTACCGAATTCATCGATATATTCGTGTTCAGCCGGATCCAGGAAAAGGGCCACCGGGCAGCCGGCTTTTTTGGCCATCTTGCTGGAGTACAAACTTGCAGCGTAGTTGCCGGCGCATTTGATGTTGCCGGTGCCGTGCGGTGCCGCCCGGTCGAGTTCGTCAAAAATCAACGCATCCACCGGCTTGATGCCGCCTTTGTAGTAAGGTCCGGCGGGCATGACCATCATCACAAATTCATACTCAAAACTGGGCGAAACCCCGATCTGCGGCGAGGTGCCGAACATCACCGGACGGATGTAAAGCGAGCCATCCGTGCCGTAGGGGGGGATGTAGTCAGCATTGTCTTTGACCACCATTTTGATCGCTTCGAGGAACATCTCTTCGGGCAGCGTTTCCATCAGAATACGTTCGGCACTGTTGTTGAAACGTTTGGCGTTCATCTGCGGGCGGAACACCCCGATGCGGCCGTCCTTCATGCGGAAAGCTTTCATGCCTTCAAAGATCGCCTGACCGTAATGCATACAGTTGGCGGCCACCGACATGGTGATGTTGTAGTCGTTGTGCAGTTTCAGTTCGCTCCACTTGCCGTCTTTGAAGCTGGCGCGCACGTTGGAGCGGGTCGGCATGAACTCAAAACCGAGTTTGTCCCATTCAATATTCATAGCTTACCTCACAAGGTTAAAAGATTAAAAAACTAAATTGACTTAATATACACTTTATTATGCTTTTTAGCAAGAAAAATCTCTATTTTCTGACGCATGAAAGCACGCCGTGAACCTTCCGGGCGCAATTTCCCTTAATTCCGGCCGTTCTTTGCGGCATTGTTCCGTGGCAAACGGGCAGCGGGGATGAAATGCGCAGCCGCCGGGCGGAGCCAGCGGACTGGGTACATCGCCGGAGAGTTTTATGCGCTGGGAATGACGTTTTTCCAAAGTCGGCACCGCTGAAATCAACGCCGCCGTGTAGGGGTGCAGCACCCGGGAGCAAAGTTCTCCGGCCGGAGCTATTTCCAATACTCTGCCCAGATACATGACCATGATCCGGCTGCTGATATGTTCCACGACTGCCAGATCGTGTGCTATAAAAAGCAGGGCGATCCGGGTGGTTTTCTGCAGCTCCTGCAAAAGGTTGATTATTGAGGCCTGCACGCTTACATCCAGCGCCGAAACCGGTTCATCGGCGATCAGCAGTTTGGGCTCGGCCGCCAGCGCCCGGGCTATGCCGATACGCTGACGCTGGCCGCCGGAAAACTGGTGCGGATAGCGATTGATCAGCTCAGGATTCAAGCCCACCATGTTCATAAGTTCCTGCATCCGCTGCAGCCGCCCGGCGGAGTCAAGGCAAGTATGCAGCATCAGAACTTCCTCCAGCGCACTTTTGATCGAGAGCCGGGGATTGAGCGAGCCGTAAGGATCCTGAAACACCATCTGGAAATCTTTGCGGGCTTTACGCAAGGCTTTGCCCTGCAAACTGGCTATATCGACATTATCGATCGAAATCGTACCGGCGGAGGGTTTTTCCAAACGCACCAGCGCTTTGGCCAGCGTGCTTTTGCCGCAGCCGCTCTCGCCGACCAGCCCCAGCGTTTCGCCTTGCTCAATGGCAAAAGATACGTTATCAACGGCGTGCAGAAAACGCTTTTTGCTGAACCACGAGCCCCGCAGCGGATAGTCAACTTTCAGATTTTTTACTTCCAGCAATGCCATAAAAAATCATTCCTGTCAGTTGTTGACCATCCGGCAGCCCAGTTCAAAGGCTGCCTGCAGATCTTTGGGAAACTGCGTTTGGCGCATAAGTTTTTTGTGTTCGGCATCGAACATGGATGATTCGTAGCGGGAGTAATCGCTGAACTGGAAGGTATCGCAAACATACAGCACTTCCGGTTCCGGACTCTGGTAAACCAGCTGCGGAAACTTGTGCGTTTTGCTCAGCTGCTCCGGATAATTGAATTCTGCAAGCATATTTTCCGGTATATTCATCGTGTAGACAAAGGCAAATTTTACCGGTTGGGGCGCCACTGATCCCGGCGGCGAGGTATAGCAAAATGGCGGAAAAAATATCCGCTCCAGAGCATTGCGGTAAAGGCCGCTTTCGCCTCCGAAATAGATCGGCGAACCCATGATGATGCCGTCGGCGTACAGCAGCTTTTCGGCAATGGGCGAAAAATCGTCCCGGCAGGCGCATTTACCGTAATTCGGCGAACCCTTGCGTTTGCACTCAAAACAGCTCAAACAGCCGGAAAAATTCAGCTTCCCAAGATCAATAAATTCAGTTTCTGCTCCGGCGGCAGCTGCGCCTTCCAGCGCTTTTTTCAGGATCAAAGCGGTGTTGCCGTTGCTGCGGGGACTGCCGTTGATGGCATAGATCTTTTTCATAATCGCTCACTCTTTATACATTATATGTTCAATTTCCAGCAATTTTTTCTTGATTTCAATACCGCAGGAAAAACCGCCCAGTTTGTTCCCTTTGCCCAACACCCGGTGACAGGGCACGATCAGCAGCAGCAAATTGGCCCCCACTGCGTTGCCGACGGCTTGCGCCGACATGGACTTTTTCTGCATCAACGCTGCCGCCTGCTGCGCCAGCAGACCGTAGGTCGTTGTGCAGCCGTAGGGTATTTGCAGCAGCATTTGCCAGATCTGCTGCTGAAATACCGTGCCGTGCAGTTCCAGCGGCAGACTTGCCGGCGAAACTTTTTCTCCGGCAAAGTAGCGTTCCAAATATCCGGTCGTCTGCTGCAGTATCCAGTGATCTGTCTGCCGGTCGTCCGCCCGGGCAGTTTGCCCGATGGTTACGCTCCGCAGGGCTGTATCGCTGCATTTGATCAGCAATCTGCCCACCGGGGAGTTAAAATACTTTACAAACATAAAATATCCTCCGGTACCTTTTTTACCATACCACAGTTGACAGAAAAAGCAAGTTTTTTTATCGCACACCTCCTTAATAAGCTGCTTTGATATTTGAATTTGGATATAGAAGTGTTATATTTATATAAAGCAGGGGTGTGCTTCCGCTGCCATTCAATATATCCGGCTGGGCAAGCACCACTAATGACAGGAATTGGGCTATGAAAGATCTATCTCAGGTAACTTTTTACACAGACTTGCACCGGCTTGATGAACCGATGCGGCGCTGCTATCTTGAAGAAATATCCCGTTGCGGAATCAAAAAACTGGTGCTGACCAACTCCATGCTCTCGGTGATCATGGGCGATCACGCCATGCTTAAAAAATATGCTGCCGAACTGGAGGATGCCGGTTTGAGTTTGGTGGATTCCCATGCGTTGTATGGCAAAATTTGGGATTTCAACGCTCCGGAGTATCGTGATACGGTCGCTATGGGTCACCGCTTTGCCATGAATATTGCTGCTCAGCTGGGCATCAAAAGTATGACTTTCCACATCGGCAATGATTTTATCTATCCGGATGTGCCGCCGGAACAACATATTGAACGCATTTGCCGTATGTTGGATATACTTTTGCCGGAGGCCGAAAAACTGGATATGGTCATCGCCATCGAAAACAGCTGGAGTCAGCTGGCATCGCCGGAAAATCTGCTCAAAATAAAAGCGCTTTATGATACGGAACATCTGGGATTTTGTTTTGACAGCGGTCACGCCAATATTATTGATAACGGCCGGCTTTACGAACAGGGTGCAGCGCAGGAAGTCTGGCAGCCGCTGGGGATAGATGTTCCGGCTTGGAAAACGATGGAAGAAACCTTAAAACTTATGCAGGAGCATATCGTTTCCTGCCATTTGCACGATAATAACGGTCAATGGGATGCGCACGATTGCCCCGGGCAGGGCAATATCGACTGGAATGTGGTATTGAAGTATCTGCATAAGGCGCCACGGCTGCAGGTATATCAAAGCGAGGTCAGTATCTTGCGGCACAATTTATCGATCCGGGAATTGACCGGCAGTTTTGAAAAATTGTTTATGCTTGAGGCTTAAATGATGAAAGAATTACCGATTACTTTTTTTCTGGATTACTCCAGTTACCCGGAAGTGGTGCGCAAGATGTATTTGCACGAATTTGCAGACAATGGCGGCAAATATCTGGTGCTTAACGAAACGATGATCCAGCAAATCATGCAGGATTTTTCTTTTGCTCAAATTTTGCGCAAAGAAGCGGAAGCTGAGGGGCTGGCTTTTCTGGATTCCCACGCTCCGTTTGCTCCCAATATCGACCTGATAATGCCGCATGAACGGGAATTTGAACTGACGATCCTGCGCCAGAAAATGCACTTGCACATTGCCTGTATGTTCAATGTCAAAACCATGACTATGCACATCGGCAACGATGCAGCGTATCCGGAGCTGCCGCTGGAAACGCATCTGGATAATATTTGCCGGAAGCTGGATAAATTATTGCCCGAAGCCGAAAAATGCGACGTGATCATTTGCATGGAAAATATCTGGTTCCGCAACAATACGCCGGAAAATCTGCTGAAAATAAAAGCCAGATTTCCCTCCGACTATCTGGGATTTTGTTACGATGCAGCTCATGCCAATATAATGAACAACGGCCGTTTGCACACCACCGGCCGGGCTTGGGATGCCTGGAATGCCGTAGGGGTAAAAACTCCGCAGTGGGATGATAAGATTCTGGAAAAAATGCTGCCGCATATAGTCAACTGTCATTTGCACGACAACAACGGCGCTCAGGACGAACATAAACTGCCCGGCGACGGCTGTGTGGATTGGTCGCACGTCATGCCGCTGCTCCGGCAGGCGCCCCGGCTGCAGCTTTTGCAGAGCGAAGTAGTTACCGCCCGGCATGGCATAAGTACCGGAAAGCTGCTGGAACGCTTCAATAAACTCTATAGCAATGAACTGTAAGTACGACTTGGATAAAACAGTAACGGCCATTTTTATTCAGCATAAGCAAAAATAAAAATGGCCGTTGTTTTGCCGGGTAAAACCGGATTACTGCTGCTGTTCCTGCAGATATTCCAGATAACACTCTTTCAGGCGGGCTGCTGCCGGATAGCAGGAATTGTTGCTCAGGAAGTGCGGTACTTCAAACGAAACAACTTTTTCCACATATTTCTGGGCCGTTTCCAGCTTAAAGCGCATCTTGTTCCATTCGATCACCGGGAACCGCCACGGCATATCCCGGTCGAAAGTTTCCAGATTGCTCCAGAATTTTACGTTGAAACGGTCGCAAACTTCTTTGGTCGCCGCCATAAAATCCGGCAGTTCCCGGAAGTCTACATGCCCATCCATAAATGCAGCGTAATCAATGAGTCCTTCCATTTCCGTATAAAGGTACTCAAAGTGTTTGGCGTGCAGTTCGGGCGTTACTGCAAAACGCGGTTCGTATTTGCATCCGGCATAGCGCGGCGAAATCAGGATCGGTTTGTCCGGGGTGTTGCTGCGCATCTTTTGGGCCAGCGGCTTCCAGACTTTTTCCTGATGGAACTTGATGTCGCCTTCGTGCGAAATATACCAGCCGTAAAATGATTGGTGATGGTTGTAGCGTTCCAGCAATTCATCGATCAGACGGCTGTTGAGATCGACTTCGCCCTGCCAATCATTCTGCAGCCAATATTTGCTGGAGTCAAAGAGCCCCACAAAAACTTTCATACCCAGCAAGTCAGCTTCGCTCAGCAGAAATTCCATCAGATCTTTGTTGTCAAACAGTGTGCATTTGAGCGTTGGCGAATCATACATTGCTGAATCGCCAAAGCCGATGCGGATGATGATCAAAGTGTCAATCCCCATAGCTTTCTGCTCAGCCAATTCTTTTTTCCAGATGGCACGGGTCCAGTTGTTGGCCGGAATATCGGCAGCTACGCCGTCCAGAAAAGTTCCGCTCAGCGGAATAAATGCTTTGCTCATAATATATTTTCTCCTGAATAGTTTTATTAATAGCGATCCCATTTGGAAGCGCTGGTATCATTTACGTTGCGGTAAGAACCCAACACGTTGGAATACATGTAAGCCGGATCTTTGCCCGCTTCGCCGGTAACGTGGCCGTCGCACCACAGAATGTTGGCCACACTGGAGTGGCGGGGATGAACGGCGCCGGTGTTTTTGCCGTAGGCATCATACAACAGATAGCTGCCGTTGGAGGTGTTTTCGATCACTGTATCAGCCGAAAATACCGTTGCCGAGGGATCGGCGATCTGCGACAGCCGGGCCGGTACATCGCCTTGACTTTCCCGCTGGCCGGAACCGATGCTGTTGTAGTTGATTCCGTAATGCGAATAGCTGTAGTCGTAAGCATAGCCATTGCTTTGTTTGTCTTCCGGTTTTACACCTGACATCGAGGGGCAGACAAAGTCATTCAAACGGGATACATACTTCATCTGTACATAACCTCGAGGCCAGCCGACACCGCTGTACATAAAGGCTTTGGGATAATATTCATGATAATCCTGCACATACATATTGGTACCCAGCCCGATTTGTTTGAGGCGGTTTACGCTTTCGGCGGCCCGGGCCCGTTCGCGGGCCGCCGAAAGCGCAGGCAGCAGCATGGCCGCCAGAATCGCAATAATAGCGATAACAACGAGCAGTTCAATCAGGGTAAAGCGGCAGGATTGAAACTTGTTTGAAGTTGTTTTCATAATATCTTCTCCTGAAAATTTACTTGATTATATAACTGAATGCTTTGCCATCGACTTTGAGCTCAAGAGTATTGCCATTGATCTTTTCTTCGGCAATAACTTTTTTATCCTGCGCCAGTTTGACCAGAATCCGGGGCGTTTTTACCGGCAGCTGATCCAGCTTGATGGTGATCGTTTCGGCTTTGGTGAACGGTACGGGAATGATTTCTACAGCGTCGTTTTCAAACAGCAATGCGTAGGCGTTGGCGCAGACCACACTGCCGAAATCGTTGACTTTGCCGTTGCCGTTGACGTAGATGTATTCATCGCCAAAGCTGTAATCGACCCGGCCGCCGTTGCGCAGGATGGAGGCGGTAACCAGTTTATCCGGCGCGGTAACGTAATAGCCGTTGGGCGGCAGAGTGATCGTCTGACCGTTGACTGTAATGAGGTAATTGTCTTTTTCATTGGCATTAACGTAAACTACAGTGCCGTTGCTGTAGGTAAGCTTGAGCTGATTGTAGCCTACGAGTTTGGCGGCAATGGCCTGCGCAGCGGTCATGAGCTGGCCGTTGTGATGATATTCGATGCTCTTGATCGGGATCCCGGCGTAGCGTTTTTGCGTCTGCTTGAAAATGTAATAACTCTTGAGTACTTCCAGCTTGAGCTTTTTCGGCGGATTGCCGCCCACCGAACCGAAAATATGACCGATGGTGCCGTTGCCCAGCGAAAGCGCAAGGTAACGATCGACCAGCTGCATCTTGCCGGCAAACGTGTAGCGGAGATGTTGACCGCAATCGTTGCTCAGAGGCTGGATCTTGCGCAGCTGAAATTCCGGGAACAGCGGATCATCCGGCGAGCCATTTTGCGCATAACTGTCGCAGAAGCCGGCCAGCGGCCACTGCATGATGCCTTCTGAAAGCGGGATTTCAAAATCCTGCCGTTCGACGATCAGGCTCTTGGCCAGTACCCGCAATGCCGGAGAGAACTTCCCGGCTTCCGGTACCCGCACGTCGGAGTCGGTAAATGCCCACGGCGCCCGGCAGGTGTACTGGTCGGGATAGGTGCATTTAAGCTTGAATTTGCGTTTGAGTTCGGCGTTGACCCGTTTTTGGATATCCAATATATAAGCATATTTGCACATCTTGCTGCTGACGGAGCCGTAGCGGGTATCCTGATCGGAATTGAGGGTCATCTTGTCCAGACTGGTTTCGGGACTGCCGACCGAGGGCAGCAAGGTGAAGTTGCTGTAAAGCCCCATGCGGTAGTTGAGTACATCGGTGCATTTCTGGAAATATTCCGCTGCTGATGCATCGCCGCCGATATCCGGCAGGATCGTATCGGCCATGCCGTCATAACCGCCGCGGCGCTTGGGCGAATACTGTCTGGTCAGTGTCTGATGATCGCGGATCATCAAATTGCGCATCCCGTAGCGGTGATAAAGTTCCCACATCTGGTAGGCTTCTTTGAAATAATTCAAATGGGGCATGGGCGCATACCACATTCTGGTCACCCAGATGCCGTTGCGGGTAATATCCATGGTCGGATTGCGGGGATTGGCGATGTGCGGGATCACTTCTGACACGATCGAGCTGGCGGTCAGGTGGATGACTTCGCTGACTTCGTTGCGGGTGTTGTCGCTTTTGACCTGATAAGCCGCACCGCCGTTGATCTGCCAGGTCGAGTTGCTGCGCTTGCCGGAGCCGCCGGTCAGCGCAGAAGCATTGCTGGCGTAAATATCAACAATAGCGCTGAGCAGCATATTGTTGCAATAGAGCAGTGCCGGGTCGTTCACGCCTCTGGAACGGATCACCCAGTATGGCAGATTGGTCAGGATGACTTCGCCGTTCAATCCGGCAGCCACCCCGGTGCGGACGGCGTGGACTTTGCCGTTGCCGCCGGTGAGTTTTATGGAAAGACTTTTGCGCTGGGCCGTAAGTTCAATGCCGCAGGTGCCAAGTACCTGATTTTTATAGCTCCATTGCCAGGTGGTGATCACCTTGTTGCCGGATTTTTTGACGCTTAAAAGTTTGCTTTTCAGGGCCGGATCGTTGACTTCCAGCAATTTGCCGTCCGGCGCAACAAAACCGAAACCGCCGTTCAGCATCGGCTGAAAGGCCGGTTGACCGTTAAAGCTCAAAGTTATATCGCTCAAAGTCCCGCTGGCGGGCGTGTAGGTATAAACTATTTTGTCCTGGCCCTGCTGACTGCTGAAAGTGTAGACATTCCGGTTTACACTCAAAGTTACCGGCTGTTCTTCAGTGGTCAGCGTGGGCATGGCGCCGGTGGGCGAAGTCGGGGCGCCGATTTCTGCCCAACTGGGTACTTCCATGCCTTCCGGGAGGCTGGCAGGCAGCTTGTGCACTGTCAAATTATCCAGATAGTAGACTTCCGGCTTCTGGCCGCCGAAGTTGTAAAAGGTCAACTTGGTAAGTTTGGCCGGAGTTTTGAGCGCAAACGGGATCTTTTTGACCACCAGTGACCAGCCTGACCAGAAAATGAATGGTATTTCGGCTGACTGCATATCCAGAGTGTGTTCTTTATTGTCGGCATCCAGCAGCGTTACCTGCAGTTTGCAGCCGGAGGGTTTGGTCCAGTTCTGCGCCGAAAGATAGAGCGATATATAGTCCACATCGCTATTGATGAGCAGCGGTTCCGGCGGCGCAATAGATACCTTTTTCCGGGCCGGATCAAAGTGCGTGCCGGCCTGCAAAGTCAACTTGGCCGTGTAATCGCCCCACAAACGGTCATCGTTGCTGCGGCAGAGTTTGCCTTCGGCAATATTTTTGTAGCCGGTGACCTTCCAGCCGGTAAGATCTTCAAAATCGCACAAGACAGTTCCGGCGACCGGCTGGTGGTTTTCGGTACCGTGCAGCCGGGGCAGGGGAGTGGGCAGTGCTGTATCATCGGTATTGCTGGCAGCCGTGGTCACGGCTTTGCCGGTATCCGGATCGCTTTCTACAGAGAGAGCTGTGTTGAAGATCTTTACTTCATCGATCGCACCTTTGAAGTAGATACCGTCCCGGTCAGCTGCTTTGCCGATATAGGGCCGGCCTTTGAACGCTTTTAATGTACCGGGGGCAACGACCTGTTTGCCCACCGGCTGGCCGTTGACAAACAGCTGGATAAGTTTGCCGTCCCAGGCAAAGGCCACATGCTGCCATACATTCGGCTTGAGTACCTGCGCTGCACTGGCATTGTAGCGGCCTTTATCGGTCACCAGATTGACGTTGATGCCGTTGTTGTAATATGTGCCGATGGTCCAACCGGCATGGGCGCCGCTGTTGGCACTTACAATGTAGCCTTGTTCAGCCATTTTACGGGGCATGGTGTGTTCGGGCTTGATCCAGGCACCGACGGTCAGGGCGGTAACATTGTTTTTCAGCTGCGGATAATCGGGCAATCGGATGCCGGAACTTTTGCCGTCAAAATACCAGGCGAGTTCTTTCTTTTCGTAGCTTATATCGTCACCAACGAACACGTTGCGGGCGCCCACGGGTATTTGCATGGCCAAGCTGGCATCCGGCGGCGGCACCGAACCTTTTTGCAATTCGGCGGCCAGCTGGGCGATCGCATTGGCATCCAAAGCCTTATTGTAAATACGCAGCAAACTCATTGTTCCGTTGACTTCGGTCTTTTTCCAGCCGCCGGAATTTCCGGCCAGCAGCGGTTCATTATTGGCGCTTGGCGCTGCGGGCAGTTTGGCGGAATTGACCAGTTTGCCGTCGCAGTAAATGCTGACGACCTTGCCGGCCACCGTTATGGCCCAGGTGTGGAAAGCTCCATCATTGGCAGTGGCTTTTATGCTGCGGTCACGCTTGTTGCTGTTGAGATAAAGCGACACGTTATTTTTCTCAAAAAGCAGCCCGAAAGAGCCTTTTTTGAGCAAGGCATAGCCGTTGCCGTTGATTTGCGCATGAAAAATAACCGTGAAATCCTTACGTTTGGCCGCATCGGATGTATCAGGAAAAGCAAGTTTTTTGCCTTCCAATTTATAATTGCCGACCGGCATCCAGCCTCTTACGCTTTTTACGGCAGTACCGACGGCGGTTTTGCGGCTGATTTCATCCCGGATCAGTGCCGGATCGTTGCCGTTGAAGTCAAAACCGGCCACCAGCCCGTTATCGGTGTGCTGATAGCGGGTGTACCAATCGGCGCCCGCTGCCGGAGCACTCAGCAGAGCCAGCAGTCCGACCGCTGACAGCGCCCGGGGCAGAAACGAGTTTGTTTTCATATTTATCCTCCTGTGATCAGGTTATTTTTTTATCCAGATAAGTGTATACGCTTTCAGCAATTCTTTGGGCAGCGTTACGGTTAATTTGCCGTCGGTGTGATTGAACTGCAGCGCTTTACGTCCGGCAAAATCCGGCGACGCAGCATAGACCTCTTTTACTGACTGCAGCGGCAGCGTTACGGTTATATCCTGCGTCAACGCCGGATAGGCCACACCGTGGGTTTTGCTGTTGAGCAAAGTGCCGTAAGGTACTACACCTCCGCTGGCGTTGAGCAGATGGATGATTTCGGCATCACTGGTACGGTACCAGGTGCTGTAAACCAGTTCCGGAGCTGTGATCTGCAAGTCGGCATCGGCATTGGCAAATTCTTTTTTCAACAACTGCTGGCAGTAGGCTTGCAAAGCTTTGTCCAGTTTGAAAGTGTATTTGCTGTTGTAACGGTATTCGCCGGCAGCCAGCGCACTGGTCAGCATGGCGGCATGGTGGATGAATTTGCCTTTGCCGTAAGCTTTTTCCAGCACTGCCGGATAACGTTGGGCTTTATCGGCATAGCTCAGGATTTTGCAGCTGCCGTATTGGCCGTTGGCGGAAGGCACCAGATTGTATTTGACGGCGGTTTTTTGATCACTGTCAGGCAGCGTGGTGAATTTTTTGAACTGCACCGGAATGATGTCATAGCCGTAGACATCGGCAAAACCCCACTTGGAACGGAGATTGCCGATTTCATCCTGCCACCCGGCAGTGGCGCCGGTGATAACAGTGCCGCCCTGACGGGCAAAGTCTTTGATGGCTTTGAGTTGAGCATCCGACAGACAGTTGGCCGAACCGATAAACAAAAGTTTGAAGCCCTGGAGCTTTTCCGGATACAAGCTCATATCACCGATCATTTTGTATGGTATGTGCAGTGTTTCCAGAACTTGCGCTGTGCCCATGAGTTCTGAAAGCATACTGACGCCTTTGTTCCACTCGCGGCTCTGAATGGGGAACAGCAGCGCAGCTTCAGCTACCCGTTTACTGGTTGAGTAGTCCATATTGTCGGATACAAAGGCGGGGTAATCGCTTTTGCCGGCCGGGCATTTTTCGATCGTTTCCCAGGTGCTTTGACCGTTCATATTGTTGACCGCCCAGCCGAAGTAACCCTGATCCCAGTTGCCCACACTGTAGACCAGACCGAAAATCGGAGTGTTGTATTCATGGGTGAGGACTTCCTTCATCTTGCGGTAAGGTATCAGGCCCCGGTGCGAATAGAGCACATCCCGGGTCATGATCTCGGTACCCAGAAAGTCCACGCCTTTGGCGTATTCAGTCAGATCCAATCCCAGCGCCAGCGAACTCCAGTTGTGGGTAAAGCCGTAATGGGTGCTGTAGGCCATGAACGAGAAATCCGGATTTACTTCCCGGACGGCCATTTTCAGATCATACCACCACTGGCCGATCTGCTGTTTGTGCCAGAGCAGAAAGCGTTTCCAAAGTTCGCTGTTTTTATCGCCCAAACGTTCGTCCAGTTCATTGACCGGCAGATGCCAGTTGGTAGCTTTGAAAAACGCATTACGGCAATGACCGCAGCCGCAGCCGTGCGGATAAAAGTTGGTTTCGTCGATCATGATGCAATCCAAATTGGTATTGCGGACAAAATCCTGGAGGTATTTGGTGTATTTGGCCTTGAACTCCGGATTGACCAGACAGAATTGCGGCGCCGGCTGCATGGAGTCGATGGCTACGTTGGTTTCGCCGATGCGTTCGCTGCCGATGCGGTACCCGGCATCGATGTTCCACAGCAAAGTCAAGTCCTGGTGGTCAATGACTTTCATGTTGCGCTTGTGGGCTTCGGTACAAAGGGTCTTAATGAATTTTTCCGCCCGTTCGAGGTGGGCAAAATAGGTGTGGCGCGACAGCATACTGCTGACCAGAATAGCGTTGACGCCTTTGCTTTGCAGTTCATCCAGCCGCTTTTGCATGGCTTCCGGTTCGGCGTATTCGATCAACGTGCCCTGATTGCCGGGACCCCAGGCGCTGATTTTTGCAGAGTAACGCCATTTCATATTGGGGCGGTCGGGATTTCCGGCGGAAGGGGCAGATTTTATAGTTTTGGCCGCAGCGGCCTCTTCTCTGCCGGGATCGGGCAGAGCAAAATTTTGTACAGACGCAGCGTATTTGACCGGCTTTTTGTAGTGTTCGTTGCGGTAGATTTCTGCCGGTTCATAACCGTCAACCATCCAGATGCCCCGGTTGATGCTGGCATCTTCCGGCTTGGCCATCACGGCTGCCAGACCCAGCGTGGAAATCAGATAGTTGCCGCTCAGCTGGAGTTCTACTTCATTTTTATCCACCCAGACTGCGCACTGGATGATGGACGCACTCTTGTTGGACACACTGATATTGTCAAGGACTTTTTTGCCGTCAAAAGCAATGCCGAAATCATTGGGTTGATCCCAAAAGTTGCCGATACCGATCGTGATCCAGAACAGCCCCGGATTGAGGTTGCCGATCTTGATGATGCCATCTTTACCGGCGGCGGCTCCGTAGTAGGCGCCGGGCAGACTTTGATTCAGCAATTGCGGAGCATTCTTCACCCAGCCGACCTTTTTGCTGCCGTCGTAAGGAGCGTTGCCGATATTGGTATATTTATCACCAGTCGGGTTGCCGCCGAAGCTGTAAAGGTACTTTTGCGGGAACTCTGTTGTGTAGGCGATCTTGTTTATAGCATGGTATTTATGGAAGTCACTGTCGCTGCCTGCGTAAAAACGCCATTTGGCTCCGACATGCCCGCCGAAGGCCGGCAGCAGAGTGCCGCTGGAAATTTCCACCTTATCGCCTTTGCGGATCATGGCGCCAAAACCCTTGATCGCCCCGTTGCTGTAGTCGGAGAGAAAATCCCCGGCGCCCAGCACGTTGAAGTCGATCACCAGATTGCCGACCTTGCTGCCGCTGAACGCTATCTGACGGCAGTTGGCAGGCAGCAGTGATTTGCCGTTTTTAAGATCCGCGGGGATCTTGCCGGTAACGGTTTTGACCTGGCTGCAGCGGCCGACTCTGGCAGTGTAGTTTGCACCGGCAAACAGCTCAAATGGCACCTCTATTTGCATGACCCTCGCCCGGTGGGGCTGAAATGCCCGACTTTCGGATAAATAGGTTATTTCCAGATGTTTGCCATTTTCGGCAAGTGCAAATTCCTGCCGGAACTTCCGCTCCGGGTGTTCGTTCCAGATATTGATGGCTTTGCCGTTTTCCAGTTTTTTGAGCTGAGTCTGCACGCCTTCGCCGCCAAAGCTGAGGCTGCCGGTTTTGATCAAATTGCCGGTGACAAATTGCTGGCCGTTGTAAGTGGCTGTTACGGCTGTACCATTCAGCGAAATATCAAAATTTCCGGCCGATACGGACGAAAGAATACCCGCTGCCAATATAGTGTAAATAGATTTTTTCATTTATTTGACATCCCTGTTCTACTGTTAGATCAATTTTCATCCACCCTGAGACGGGTTATGAACGGGTTAAAGTTTGGTTGCTTCGACTATGCTCAAAGCCTGATTGTAGACTTTGATGTTCCGCAACGAGCCCTGGAAAGCGTAGCCGCCGCCGGTGCTGGCCGTTGCGCCTACGGTGAACGTTTTTTGCGTTACCGCCGGAATCTGGGCCGGTTTGGGCGGCAGCACCAGTTTGCCGTTAAGGTAAATGGCGACAGTTTTGGTATCGTAAACAATGACGGCATTGTATTCAGTATCCGGCATGATCGGAACGATTTTGGCATTGCTTTTGACGCCGGTTTTGGATTCTGTGCCGAACCGGAAGTGCAGACTTTTCATAAACAAAAAGATCGAAAAACCGGAAATCCGGTCGGCTCCGTAACCGTGCTGCATAAGCTGGTTGCGGGCCTTTTGATTGTGATCGGCGGCGGTTCTGAATTTGATTTGCAGCGTAAACGGCGCATTGAATTTAAAGTCAGTTGGATTCGTCACCAGCAGCATGGGCCGGGGCTGAGCAGGATTGCCGGAAAAAGTCAGCAGCTGGTCATTTTCCACTGTGCGCCAGCTCAGTTTTTCCGGGCGGATGACTGTAACTTTGGCGGCGTTAGCGGAAACATCTTTGATTTTTGCCATATCGCCGGTTGCGCATGGAATATCCAGCACCGGGGCCGGTACGGCGGAGAACAACACGCTGCCTGTGAAAACAGCCATGGTCAACAGAATGAGTTTTTTCATGGTTATACCTTTCCTTAAAAATTAAAATATTCTTACAGAATAAACCTGTCAGGTAAATTATAATTGGAATAGGAGCGGTTTGCAAGTGCGGTCTTTAAATTTGTGATGTTTTTTCACCGAAAAAGGAGGTTGATAATGAAAAAACATTATTTTTCATCAAAAGTTTTGAAAATAATTTGAAATTTTCTGTTTTATGAGTTATAATATATTTATTATGAGTATAAAAAGACGTGTAACTTTGCAGGAAATATCGCAGGCGGCCGGCTGTTCATTGGCGGTCGCCTCCCGGGCTTTGAGCAGCGATGCTTTACAGCACCGCAGTGTGGCGCCGGAAACTGCCGCCCGGGTCATAGCAGTGGCCCGGCAGCTGGGGTGGACGCCCCGTAAAACCTTGCGCAGCCAGCGGGCGGTGGGCGTGATCGGCGTATTTCTGCCGGCCAGCGGCAGTCCGCTGATGCTGGAGCTGCTGGATTCGATCAATGTGGCCATGCGGCCTTACAATACGCCGATTTATTGTTACAGCAGTACCAATGCCGATTGCTACCGGCAGTTTTGCGAAAATCATCTGAGCGGCAACCGTACCGTGGGGGTGATCAGCTATTATCCGGTCGAAGACAGTCATCTGCCGACGTTTATGGAAATGTACGAAAAATTACGCCGCCGAGATCTGCCGCTGGTGATCGTGCATAACAATGCGCCGGAGAACTTTCCGGCGGTTTCAGTCAAGATCGATAATTTTTACGGAGGAATGCTTGGCGGCGAACATTTGCTCAAAGTCGGCTGCCGGAAGCTGTTTGTGTTTGGCAACAATTCGCAAAGTTACCGTTACGAACGTCTGCGGGGGTGTTGTGAAGCTTTCAACAAACACAATATCAGCTATCATACCATTGTGCGGGAAGATGAAACTATGCAGCACGAGCTGCTGGAGATCCTCAAGCAGATCGAGCCGTTTGCCGACTGGAAAAGTCCGGAGCCGATCGGTATATTTGCGGATGGGATGCACAGTACTTTGACGATCCACAACTATTTTCAGAGCAAGGGGATAGCTATCGGTCAAAAGCTTAAACTCGTAGGTTACGATGATTCATCGATGCTGGTCAGTGCTTATCCTTCGATCACCGCCGTGCGGCAGCCTTTTGCGCAAATGGGCAAAGTCGCAGTCAAAAAACTCTTCAACATGCTCAACGGAACCGCCGAAAAGAGCGTACATCTCCAGCCGGAACTGATAATCCGCCAAAGCACCTGAAAATCCAATTCTGCAGGGTATAGCCTGATCAGTTGGGCTGGTTTTGGTTGCTTAAAAATTCTATGGCGCGCGGCAGCTCGGAGAATTGGTAGATTATGTAGTCGGCTTCCACGCCGTGAAAATTGTGGTCGCCCTGGTTGGATTTGAAAAATACAGTCTTCATCCCCGCTGAATTTCCGCCGTATACATCACGGTACATGTCGTTGCCGATAAATAATACTTCGTCCGGAAACAACTGCATGGCTTCCAACGCTTTTTCAAAAAGACGACCGTCCGGTTTGCGGTAGCCGAAGTCACCGGAAACCAACACCGGATCAAAAAACTTTTCCAGTCCCACTGAGCGCAATTCCGGCACAGCCCACAAGCTTTGGCCGTCGGAAACGGCCCCCAGTTTGTAGCGGCGTTTGAGGTTGTTCAATATGTCGTAAACGCCATCGTAGCACTCCAGTTTGTAGCGCCCGGCCGCCCGGAACAGAATGGAAACTGTTTCGGACAGCTGCTGCAAATTGCTGATAGGACGGCTTTTGAAGCGTTTGATGATTTCCCGGAAGATCAATGCCACGTCAAACTCCGGAAATTCTTCACTGCTCTGCTGACGCTGTTCGCGATTGAGCTCAAAAAAAAGTTTTTTCAGCTGGCACGGTGCGATTTTTACTCCGTAATAATCCAGAAAATTGGCGGTGATCCGATAGATCTGATCGTCGCTTTCGGATGTGTAAATATCTATAACTGTGCCGTTAAGGTCAAAGAGCAGGCCTTTTATCACGTTTATTTTCTCCTCAAACATTCTTTAGCTTCGGCAATCAGCTGCTGCCGGTAATTGTAATCCAGATAGCCGTTGCGGGCGATCCGCAATAAGTTGGCGCCCATGTAAAACGGTATCCGGCGGGAAATCGCCGCAAAAGTTTGCTCCCGATCCGGAAAATGACAGCTGTATTCCCACAAAAAGTGACCGATGTAAGGTTCAGCAGCATATTTATTGCCGGTTGTCCGCATGAAAAAATGCTGGAGCTCCGCCGCTAATCTGCCCACGTCAAATACCCGGTCAGTGCGCTGAACTCGCTCCAAATCAAAGGTTATAACGTGCATATCGTCGCCAAAAAAGAAATTCGATGGCGTAGCATCGCCATGCACCAAAACTTCGCAATCTTCCCACATTACCGGATCGTTGCGGTAAGTTTCGCACAAACTCCGGACATATTCGGCATCGGCTGGATTTATCACGCTTTGCAAACCGTTGACCACCAAATTAAAATAGTGACATACTGCATTGAAACGCACCCGTTCTTCCATCCGGGCTGAACGGTTGTGCAAATTGGCCAGAAACCACGCCAACGCTGTAAGTTTATGGTAAAGCAGCGCCGGATCATGGTTGTTTATACTGCTTAAAATTATATCGTCCAGCGGTACGCCATAGCAATATTCGACCACCAGCAAACAGTTCAGACTGTCGTTGCGGCCCAGAACTCTGGCGGCGTAATGCACGCCGTCCAGATAACTGCGCAATTCGTTGGTGTTGCGGTATTCCCGATCCAGACGGCGCAAAGCTGTATCCCAATCCCGCTGCCGTTCCGAATAGAAAAATTTGCCGACGACTTTGCTGCAGCTCGCCCGGTCTTCGTAGATATAGACCGCATTGGATCCATTGGTGCCGAAGACCCGTATACCGTCCTGACAATCACAGTTGATCTGCGGAAAAATATCGTATTTTAAATAATTGTAAAGCGGATCACTTTCCGGTAAACGTCCAAGATATTGCATATATTCACCAAAACTTCAGATTGCTGCAGAAAAGAAAAGTTCCCCCGTTTCAACAGACCGGTGTCAAAACTTTGAGAGTGGAGCTTTTGCGCATTCCCTGAACTTTTTCGCGGAAAGTATTCATGTGCGGTGCAGCCAGATGGGCTTTGAGGTGTTCCATGCTTTCCCAGCACTCCACAAAAGTTACCACATTTTCACCGGTTTTGACCTGAGCGGACAAACCGGATTCATAATCTCCGGTCAAGGTGTAGCTTATGCAGCCGTTTTCGGCCCGCACCAGCGGAATATTTTCTTTAACGATCGCAATGAATTTATCCCGGCAGCCGGGTTCCAATTCCGAAGTGGCAATCACAAAAATCATAATCAAACTCCTGTCAAAAAATATTGCTTTTTACTGTAGAGAAAAGTGCTTTATCAGCGTTTCGCAAATTATGAAGTCCACCATCCCGTCAATATCAAATGAGCGTTCAGTGGGCATTTCGTAGGCGTAACACTTTTCCTGATAAATATCGTTGGCCCGCAGATAGTAGGCGGTATCGGCCATGTACATTGCTCCGTTGAGCCGGTAGTATTGCTGCGGCAGCTGCTGGCGGGCGATCATATTTTTGAAATGTTCGTGGAAAACTGTCATGTTAAGGTCATCCGGCAAAGCCAGCGTGCCGGCCGGAGCGTGTTCCGGCTTGCAGACGGAAACAACGGCATTGGCGGATTTTTCGGCTTTGTACTTAAATGCGCCAATAATATCTTCGGCCGTGCGCAGCGGCGAGGTCGGCTGCAGAAGCATAAAGGTTTCCACATCATAGCCGAGCTGATTCATGTAGTAGTCCAAAGCATGATCGACGGCGCTCCAGCTGGAGGCGGTATCTCCGGCGATGGCTGCCGGGCGCAAGATCGGCACATCGGCGCCGTATTCCCGGGCGATTTGAGCGTATTTTTCGGAATCAGTGGATACAAAAACCAAATCAAACATGCCGGATTTTCTGGCAGCTTCGATCGAGTAGGCAATCAACGGTTTGCCGGCCAGCGGCAGAATGTTTTTGTCGATCAACCCCTTGGAACCGCTGCGGGCCGGAATGATGGCCAGTTTCACAGATTTTTTCATGGTGTGCTCTCCTTATACTTAATATATATAACTTTTGATACTATAACCTGCAAGTGTAAATTTGTCAAGATTCTGCGGTGATTTTTCGTTTGGGCGTACTGGCCAGAACCTTTTTCAGCGTTGTCTGGATAAATGGCACCAGCAGCAGAGTTAAAATCGCTCCGATCAAAAATATTCCCCGGGTGCCGACAAAATAGATCAGGCCGCCGGCGCAGAGCGATGAACTCATGTTGCCGATACCGTTAAAGGTGCTTGTCCAGCCGAAAACCTGTCCGCGCTTACGTTTGGGGGTGATATTGGATAAAATTTTCTGATAGACCGGCCCCAGCCCGCCGCCGGTGATGAACATCAATGTCCGGGCGGCACCGAAAACCAGCAGCGACTGGGCAAATGCCTGCACCAGCAGCAATATCCCGGCGGCGATCAAGGCTGGCAGAATGAGTTTTTCCGGACTCAGCCGGTCAGCAAGGTAGCCGAACAAGGCTCCGGAAAGCAACGCACCGGCCGACACAAAGGCGCTGATGATCCCCGTCCAGTAGGCCGCTTTATCTTCGCCGCCAATTTGTTCGATGATCATCGCTACATAGCTTCCTTCAAAGGTGCGCACAAAACTGTTGATGGTGAACATGAGCAAAGTCAGCCACACGGCAATGGTAAAGTGCGGCATAAGTGAGCTTCCCCAATTGTGCGGTTGTTTTTTGGGAATGGTTTTAGGAGTTGGTTTGCAGTCTTCCCGGGCGAACAATACCGATATACCGCCGATGAAGTAGAGTATGCCGCAAAGCCAAAACGCACTGACAAATCCCCAGTAATGCACCACCAGGCCGCCGACCACATTGCCCAGCATGACTCCGCACCAGAAAGCGGTGCTGAATATTCCCAAGGCAAAGCCCAGCCGGTCATCGGGGGTGTTTTTGACGATCAAAGTCTGTGCCGCGGCGGTGGTTCCGGCGCAGGCGGCGGTCAGGAAACGCAGAAAAATGAGCATCCAGGCACTTTCCACATACCCCATGAATGGAAAGATGAATGCGGTGAGAAATGTTCCCCGCAGCAGCATGATCTTGACTCCGTAGCGGTCGGAAAGCGTCCCCCAGATCGGCGTGAAAATAGCATACGCCAGAGTTCCGAAAAAGGCAAAAAGCGATACATACAACCCACATTCACCTTCATCCACGATCCCGATGTTGCGTTTGAAAAAGAGCGGGATAAACGGTATGGCCGCCGCAAAGCCGGTCAGTACCAGCAGCTGCGAAAACCACATCATAGCCAGATTCAATTTCCAGTGGCGCATATAGCTTACTCCTTATCTGGGGATGAATGGTTGGTGGAATCGGTTTTGAGCTTGATTGCTGTGGAGTGACAACACCAGGCAGCGAACAGCGCTCCGGATATATTGTGCCACACGCTGAACAATGCCCCCGGCAGTGCCGCAGCGGTGCTGAAAAACTGTTTGGATAAAGCTGCCGCCAAACCGGAATTCTGCATGCCTACTTCAATGGCGATCGTTAAAGCGATCCGGTGTTCGCAGCGGCTCAAGCGGGCCAGAGTATATCCCGCCGCCATGCCGGAGAGGTTGTGCAGAATTACGGCCAAAAGTGTACGCATGGCACTTTGCTGCAAAGTTGCAGCGTTCAGCGACATGATTATGCCGATCACCAGCACGATCCCCACCGCTGAAATCACCGGGCTGATCCGGTCTAAAAGAAATTTGCTCCGACCGCAGAGCTTATTGATCAGCAAGCCGGAAATCACCGGCAGTGCCACGATCAGCAGAATACTTTTGAACATGCTCCAGGCCGGTACTTCGATAGTCTGCTGCAAATAGATCATGCTCAGCAGCGGGGTAAGCACGATCCCCGCTGCGGTTGAACAGGCCGTCATGGTTATGGAAAGCGCCACATCGCCGCCGGCCAGATAGGTTATGACATTGCTGGCTGTGCCTCCGGCGACCGCTCCGACCATGACCAGTCCGATGAACTGTTCCTGCGGCAGCTGCAGGAGTTTGCCGATACACCACGCCAGCAGCGGCATCAGCAGAAACTGCAAAGCTATGCCCAGAACCACCGCCCCGGGGTGTTTGAGCGCCCGGGCAAAATCGTCGAAGTTGAGCGTGGAACCCATGCCCAGCATGATGATGCCAAGTAGCGGCACGATCATAAAATCAAATCCGGAAAAGAGTCCCGGATAAAAGTAGGCCAGAATTGAAATAAGCACGGCGCACAGCGGAAAGATTTTTACGATCCAGTTGCTCATATATTTGTACAATTCATTGTTTGTATTTGATTTCAAAGATAATATACCACGGTATGAATTTTTTACAAACGATATGCTGAATAAAACTGTTAAAACTGTGCGCTGCATAAAAAAATGAGATTTTTTTTTAATAAATATGAAATTAAAATTTGCAATTTCATAAAATGGGGGTTAATGTTGTTCAAGTCATTTTTATGACATGGCGGGGGGAATGGTTTCTTCCGCAGAAAAACTACAGAAAGGGCGGTTCTATTATGGATTGCAAGAAAGAAATTTTCGCTGATGGTATCGGCCAGGTGCACTTCGCCGGCGGTATGGTTCGTTTTGACTTCGTGACTCTGCAGCCTGCCGAAGAAGGCAAAGCTCCGGTTCCGGAATCCAACTTGCGCATCATCATGCCTCCGCAGGGTTTCCTCGGTGCCTACAACAGCATGCAGCAGCTGATCGATAAATTGGTCGAAGCTGGTGTTCTGCAGAAGAACGAAGCGGCCAAGTAAATCGAATCAGGGTTGATCCTGCGCACAGAAACAAGTTTGGTTCGGTAACGGATAATGAGCGGTAGTTTGGAAAATTTTTTCATCTGCAATAAACTGCAAGCGGACTTGCGGGCCTTCTCTTTGAACGGGGCTATGCCGGTCTGCAATGATTTTATTGCGCTCAAAACTCCGGAATGCCGCCACGAGTGGTATTTTACTTTGCCGGGCAGTTTTCAAGGCAGTGCGCTGGAATTTTTAACGGACAAGCTCTTTGATCTGACCATTTCGGTAACAGATTCATTGCTTGGGAGTGTTAAACGGATTGTCCGGCGGGTCAAACAGCGTTTTGATCGGAGTTGGGATAATTTCCGCCGCAGGTCGTGCCGCCTGATGACGCCGCCAATAATGGCTCTCAGGCTATGATCCGGTAAAATGCTTATGACCAATTTGATAGAAAAACAAAAACAGCCTTGGGGTAATGCTTAAAAAGCATCGCCGCAGGGCTGTTCTTGTCTTTTTATCAAAATAAATTATAATATAATTAACAATATAGAACAATAAAAACAAAAAACGAACAAGTCAATAGAAGGAAAAAAACTATGGCTACTTTGTACGTTAACGCAAGTTGGACCGCAGAATCCTGTGATGGCAAAACCTGGGGGACTGATGCCTTCAGTTCGATCAATGATGCTATTGCTGCAGCTGCGGCTGGAGACACCGTTGAAGTTGCAGCTGGCAATTACATCAGCGAAGGCGCGATCGTAATAACCAAAACTCTGACCGTTAAGGCTGCCGACGGTGCCGAAGTCATTGTTGACCACGTCGAACTCGGTTCAAGCTACAGCGATGCTGCTACTGATTATATGACTGTACAGGGGCTTACCATCAAGCCGCAGACCTACAATAGCGGTGACTGGCACTACTCCGGTGTCTGGCAGAACAGCCGCGCCATCAGTGACATTACCGTACAGGATTGTGTTTTTGACTTTTCCACTACTCCCGACAGCGTGCAGAATGTCGGGGTCAAGATGTCCCGCAGTGCCGCAGGCGACGGTATTAAATCTGTGACCATTACCGGTTGTACTTTCAACTGCAGCGAAAAAACTGCCAATGCCGTCACCATGGGGGACAAAGGTGCGATCGAAAGCATCAATATATCCAACAACATCGTGAACAACGGCTGCACCAGCAGTGCTATCCACATGGATATGGGTTTCCAGAACTCTGCTCCGGTCGAGATCACTATTACCGGCAACGAAATCAGCAATGTCGGCAAACGCGGCATCATGATCGCCAACGTCCAGAATGACGAAGCCGATATTACTATTACCGGCAATACCGTTGACGGTGCCGGGGTGGGTATCCACTTCTACAACACCTGCACCAATGCCAATAGTGTTACCATTGCAGACAACACGATCAGCAATGTGACTACCGGTATGGATTTGACCTACATTGCTACAGAAAGCACCAATACGGTCAGCGTTACCGACAACAATATAACTATTACCTCTGCTGAAGGCAACAGCGCATTTGCCGGCTATACTCCTGCTGACGGTGCCAACACGGTTACACTTATTGAAGCTGCCACCAGCATCGCTGTTGATGCGGCACTGACCGGCAATGATGGCGATATAGTTGCCATCAACGGCAAAAATTACATCATCGGCACCAACGCTTTTGCCAATCTCACTGATGCGGTGAACGCTGCCAGTGCCACTGAAGCAACCACCATTACGGTGGCAAGTGGTACTTATAATGAAGATATTACCCTCGATGCCCGAACCATGGAACAGAAAGGTAATATCAAATTTGTCGCCGCCGAAGGTGCTGATGTGACCTTTACCGGTCTTTTCACTCTTGGTTACTATGAAAAACGCGTCGGCAGCAAGAAATGGAATGCCGATGTAACTTTTGAAAATATCACCTTCGATCAGGCCGCTGATGCCAAGCACTCCATTGATATTCAGCAGTGCAACGATTTTGCCATGATCAACTGCAAAGTTGTGGGCTATGGCGAATACGGCATTTCCGGAACCAATGTGGATAATGGCGCAACTATCACCGGCACCACCTTTGAAAATGCGGCAATCCAGTCAGCTGGTAGTTTCGGTACCAATATGTTGATCGATGGCTGTACTTTCAATGAATCCCGGGTGAACATCCAGAGCGGCAACAGTGTTACGGTTATGAACAGTGTTTTCAACAATACTCTGACCGATGCCAATGTGGGCGACAGTTTCTACTGCATCCGTTCCAACGACAATGCGATTATTCTGGGCAACAACACTTTCAATATCGATTCAGCATTGACTGAAGTCGCCGCCGATCAGGCCAAATGGGGCGTGCTGTGGCAGCGCAATGCCGGCGGCACCCAGTGGAAAGCTTTCAACTGCCAATTCAATTTGACCGATGCGGCCATGCTGCAGACCGAATTGCTGGTCAACAAGAACGGCACGACCAATGCCGCTAACGAAGCCGGCCGGGTCATGATCTACGCTTTCAACAGCAAAGATAACGAAGTCGCTGATCTGCTGGCCAGGACCGAAGGTACTGTAAATGTGGTGGCCGACGGCAGATTTGCCACTTACAACAATGGTGCCATCGTGGGCGAAGCAGTGGATGTCAGCAAGATCTACATCGACAACCGCTTTACTGCTGATAACGTCGGCGAGTTGACTCTGGGCGTCAATGCCTTTACCACTATTGATGATAAAGTCATGGCAACTGCCGCCGCCGCCAAGAGCGTGATCACGGTCAAGGAAGGCGCAGAAGTCGTTATCGACAAAACTATCACCAATACCATTATGCACAAAGATACTCAGGATTGGTATTACACCGATTACCTGCGCACCGATGGTTATGTTGCCGATGTGAATGTGGACGGTACTCTGAAAACCTATCACCTGATTGTCAACAATGCCGATACTGTGGTCAGCACCACCGGCCGGGTCCGTACTGACGAAGATCTGCGCATTGTGGGCGGCACATTGACGGTCAACGGCAACCGCAACGGCGAAACTGCCGATGAGCTTTACACCGGCAGCTGGGGCAATGATATTGAATGGACTGATGCCACTCAGGTTAAGGTCAGCTACTTCAAGGTGGTTTACGGTGCCGAAGCGGTTTTGAACAACACCAACGTTGTGGTGTGGGCGCAGAGCGTGGATGTGGGTGCGTACTGGACTGCTACGGCCGACAATCCCTCCACAGGAAAACTGACTTTGAACAACAGCTACATGGTCGTGGGTGACTGGAACACCATCACCGTGGGCGAAAACAGCGTTTTGAATCTGACCAACAACTCCACCATTCAGGCCGATAACGATGCCAACAGTAATTTCCTGGCCAAGATGGTGCTGAATGGTACTTTGAATCTTGATGCGGACAGCCGGCTTGCGCTGGGCAGCATGACCATCGGCGAAAACGGCATGATCAACATCGATGCCGCCGGTTTGACTGGCACTCAGAAGTTGATCGATTTGTCCGGGACTGCCAGTTTGGAAGGCAAAGTCAATCTGACCAACGCCGAAGGCATCACCGCTATTTACGGTGCCGACGGCGACGTGACGCTGACCGATGCGGATCTGTCGGTGTTGTATGTGAATGCTGATTTTACTCCGGCGTTGGTGGAAATCGCCAAGTTGACCATGAATGTAAACGCTTTCACCAGCATGGCCGCTGCGCTGAAAGCGGTGACCAGCCAGACTGAACGCATTGAAGTAAGCACCGATATTACTGAAAGCATCGCGGCTGAAAATACCGTTGTGACCTTGAGCAAGGATTTGGAAATCAAGGGTACCGGCAATGCAGTTTCCAACGTCACCATGAATGACGGCGGTTATAAGACTTTGACTTTTAAGGCTGCCGACGGCGTCAGCGATATTGATGTGAAGTTTACCAATGTCAATTTGGTTGCACCCAAAACCCAGGTTATTTTCGGTGGTGCTGAATATGCTGCCGACGGCAGTGTGGTCAACTCCTCCCCGGTTACGGCGGAAATCGACGGCAGCAGCACTGTCAGTGCCTATGTGGTGGCGGTGGAAGCCGACAGCACCGTGAACGTGCTGGAAGGCGGCAAGTTCTGCAGCACCGGCGAAGTTATGAACATCAAGGGCACTTTGAACGCTGCTGGCAATGCGGTGTTCAATCCGGCCAGCGATGCGCTGACTGCCGCTGACCGCCAGATCGTTGCCCACTATATGTGGAATTACGGTACGGTGGCTTTGACCGATACTTATGCTACGATCTACAGCCAGCTGCGTCTGCGCGATGCGGATGCTGAATTTGTGGCGGACAATGCTTTGATTGAACTGGGCAAAAAAGTTGACGGCACCTGGCTGAGCAACCCCTCCGCCAACGGCGTGGGCTGGATCAAGATCGATGGCGGCAGCATGGCTTTGACCAACAACTCCAAGCTGCTCTCTAACGGTGCTACCGGCCGGGATGGTTATGGTTTGACCATTGCCGAAGGAGCTGAATTGAAGATTGAAAGCGGTTCTTATGTGGAATTTTCTGCCGGCATCAGCAACGCCGGTGCGATCACCGTGGACAACGCCACGCTGAAAGTCGGTACCCTCTTTGCCGGTGCCGGTACGCAGCCCCCGGCTACGGATCTGGCCAACAGCGGCACGATTGAAGTTTCCGGCGAAAGCACGCTGGATATTGCCAATCTTACCGGCAGCACCATCACTGCGCTGGATGGCGCAACCCTTAAGGATTCCACGATCGCCAGCACCGGTTCAGTCGAACTGGTAGTCGGTGGATCCGGCGTGGCTTCCACGGTGACTTTTGAAGGCGACAACAAGATCGCCAAGATTGCTGCCGGTGACGGCGATAAGATCGTGGTCGGCAAAGGTGCTTCGCTGGAATTGACCGGTGCCCGCAGTGCTTTCGGCGGCGGCGCCGAATGGGATATTGACGGCGAAATCGTTGACGCCAAAGCAGTAACTGCTGAAGAAAAGGCGGAACTCAAGGCGTCGTTGAATTTGGCACAAGGTCTGTCGGTTTCTGAAACCAACGGCAAAGAATCGGTAATGAATGTTGATAACGCCTATGTGACATGGGGCAGAGAAGTTACCACTAAAAATACCAACTCTGCCAACGGTAAGTTGACGTTGAACTTTACTAATTCGATTGTTGATGGTGCCGGCAAGATTGCGATCAACCCGACCAAGGCAGGTTACGATGCTGCCAATGCTCCGGAAGTTGAAATGAACTTCAAAGACAGCGTGGTCAAAATCAACAACTATTTTACCAACAACCACGCCAAAGGTACGGTCACGATCGACAATACCAACTTTACGGCAACTGCGTTCGGCAACGTTGGTGAATTTTCTGTTACCAACGGTTCGGTGGTCAACTTTGCGCTGGTCAATAACGGTCTTAACGACTGGGCGGGCAAAGGCAGTTTGAATGCCGGAACTATGACCATTGATGCTTCCAGCCTGAACATTGTCAACAAGACTGCAACTCTTGAGTTCTACAATGTGGGCAGCATTACCCTGAGCAACGGTGCCAGCTTCACGCTGAATCAGTTTGTCAACGCTCAAGCCAATGATCTTACCGGCAGCGGCAATATCAACACCACCTTTGCGGATATGGCCGGCAGCATCACCATTGATGCTGCAAGTTTGCTGACCGTGACCGGCAAATTCGTCAACAACAGCACGATCACCGTTGACGGCAGCGGCTTTACCGGCGGTTTCAAGAAAGTTATTGAGCTTTCCGGAACTGAATCGCTCAAGGGCACGATCCAGGAAGTGAACATCGGCGAAGGCGTGCGGGTTATCTACGGTGCCGACGGCGACGTGGCGTTGACCGATGCGGATATGAGCGTGCTTTTTGTGGATGCAGCGTTCAGCGGCGAATTCGGTGCTGATTTGGGCGATGGCAAGATTTTCGGCGTCAATGCTTTTGCCACGTTGACCGATGCGGTCAAGGCGCAGACTGCCGATACGACGGCGATCGAAGTTGCCAGCGATGTAAGCGAAGTGCTTTCCGGCAACACCTATTCCGGCAATATCACCGCTGCCGAAGGCAAGGAAGTTGTCATTGCCGACAGTGCCAACAGCAATTATGCCAATGTCAGCGGTATGACTCTGGGCAAGGGCGTTACGCTGGATTCCAAATACTTCTACTTGTACGGCGAAAATACTTTCAACGGCAATGTGAAGTCTTCCACTACTTTCTACAGCTCCGGTAAGCTTACTCTTACTGGCAATGCCGAAGTCTATACCACCATGAGCCGCTACTATGCTGCTCTTGAAGATGGTATCTATGTTGTCGGCTCTGCCGCTGCCGGTGAAGGCAAAAATGCCACCGTGCAGTACAAGAGCATCAACTATCTGGGGCACTACTCCGGTACGTTCAGCGTCAAGGATACCGCTGCCGAGTTCGGTTACATTCTGCTCAACGGCAGCAATGATGGCGATATTCAGGCGCGGTTGGTGCTGGACAATGCCAAAGTTTCCACGATCGGCGGTCCCAACACCCAACCCGGTCAGGTGCAGATGAATGATGATGCTGCGATCATTGCCACCAATGATTCGGTGCTGGATTTCCGTGGTCCGAAAGATTTCGGCTATCTCTCCATGGGCGCGAACAACTCGATCAGTCTGACCGATTCGGAAATGTATCTGGGCAAAGAAGGTCAGGGTACCAATACTCTGGCCGGCAAGATCACGCTCGTGAACTCCACGCTTAACAGCCTGGGCAAACTCAGCAGCACGGCAACGATCACCATGGATGCCTCCAGCTCGATCGTGGCTACGGCCATCACCGGCGGTACGATCACCATCAACGCCAAGGGCTACACCGGCGATTCGATCAAGCTTATTGATCTTGATCAGAATGGCAAGCTGACCAATGTCACGCTCACCAATTCCGGCAACAACTACTATCTTACCTACGGTGATGATGGCGATGTGACGCTGACCAAAGCTCCGGAATTCATCTATGTATCCAGCGATTACAACAGCTCCACCGAAGGCTGGGGCGTGACCAGGTTTGCCAATTATGATTCGGCGGTAAACTTTATCAAGAACAATGCCAGAAAGGCAACCATGGTCATCGAAAAGACCATCACGCTTTCCGGCAACTGCTTTGCGGATAGTAAAGAATCTCTGGGTGTAGATCTGACCAATACTGTGATCGTCAAAGACGGTGCTGTTATGGGTAACGCCCAGAGCAAGTGGGATATGACCTATGCTGTTACCATCGAAGGCGGCGGTATCTTGCAGAGTGCCCGTCCTTCCAATGCAGGTATTGGCAACACCCATATCAAGAATAAGCTGACGATCGGTGACGGTTCGGATAAGCAGGCAAAAGTTCTGTTCATCAATGGTAAGAACGGTGTCACTTATAAGACAATGAGTATTGCGTTGTTGAGCGGGTTCAACCGTTCGCTCACTGCCAACAACGCTTTGATCGAAGTCGGTGACTTGGGTATTCAGGCAACAGCTAGCTTTACTGATACCACGCTGACCATCGACGGTATTCTGGCGATCAAAGGTACTTCACTGTATAAAACGACCATGACCGATACTGAAGTCACGATCAAGGGTCATAACCTGATGAACGAAAACACCTATTACAGCACTGTGGGTACCATCCTCGCTACCTTGACAATGGATAACTCCAGCATTGTGGTTGATGATGGCAATGCCGAAACGGTTGCAGAAAAGGTGTGGTTGGGTTACACCGGCAATGTCGCCCAGACTCTGACCATGACCAATGGTTCCAGCATTACTGTAGAAAAGGGTGCGGAAGTAGCAGTAGGCAACAAGGTTGTGATGAGTGATTCTTCGATCACTGCCGGTAATATCAATGCCGGAGCAACCAAAGCCGCCAACAGCAGTTTCTACTTCAACCAGCTGGAAAAAGGCAAAGTCTACTACGCCGTGCTGTACGATGCTGAAGGCAATGAGCTGGAAACGATCGTCAGAACCTCCACCAGCGGTTCGACGTTCTATCCCAAGTTCAGCGTTCAGCCTGTCGGTGATTACACCGCCAAGTGCTTCAAGGACGAAGCCAAGACTGAATTGCATCAGTCAAAGACCTACCAATTTACTGCAGTCGGGTCGTTGGAGTTGACCAATTCAGATCTCTATGCTGAAAAACTTACTCTGGCGGGCAACAATGTCACTATGGATATTGCGTCCACGATCGGTTTTGCCAGCATCGAAGGCGGCTATATTACCGTCAGCAATCTGGCCAGTTATGTGGATAACGCCGGTGTAAATGACGGCAACTACAAGCTCTTCGATTACACCGGCAGCGGTGCGATGACCGAAGATGACTACAAGGCATTGCTCAACAACGTCTGGCATGATAACTACAAGGTCATCAATAACGATCTGTTCCTGACTGATCAGGATACCAACACGATCTACGTCAATGCCGAATGGGCAGGCAATGAATTTGGCGATACCGTTGGTGCGGGTTATCTCTATGGTTACAACGCCGCCGCCTCTCTGAAAGAAATCGGCAGCATGATCAACACTGACGGCAGCGATACGATCGTCAAGTTTGAAAGTGATATCGAAGCTGGCAGTGTGGCGTTCAATTACGGCGCCGGCGACATTACCTTTACCGCCGACAAAGCTGTGACGATCAAGCAGAATGCCGTTGCGGATTGGGACTTTGTAGTCGGTGATGTAGACAGCACCATTACCATCGGTGAAAATGTTACCTTCCAGATCTATGAAAACGCCAGCGGTATGTATGTCTACTATGGTGCCGGTCTTAAGATCGAAGGTACTCTTACCGGCGGAGCAAACTGGGGCTGCGCTTACCTCGCTTTCGGCGATCACAGCGTGGAAGCTACCGGTACGCTCAGCACCGGCCGTGTACACATGGCCTGGTCTACGCTGACGGTCAACGGCGATGCAGCTTCCGACCGCACCGATGCACACGTTGATACCAACTATCTGTTGGTTGAAGACGGGGTCTTTACTGCTGACAATGCGATCATCAAAGCCGGTGCAGTGCATGACAGCAACAACGGCGGTCTGCGTTATGATGCTTCTGAATTCAACATCAATGATTCTGATTTTACCGCCAATACTGTCACGCTCAAACATGCCGATACCAAATTCAACGTTACCGGCACTGGTTCGCTGAACATCGGCACTCTGACCGGTACGATCACGCTGGATGAAGCTGAGCTGACCGCTTCTGCCATCAACAAGGGTTCGGTCAACTTCAAGGGCGAAAACACCTTCGCCGGCGATTTCAAGGCCGACTATGCTTATGTCGGCGATTGGAACAATGAAGAATACGATGGTAGTGTTGATTTCGGTACCGCAGCCAATGTCAAGGTCGGCGGCCAGATGATCATCGGTTATGATACACTCGTGGCCGGAGCCAACAATGTGGTGTTCGGTGATGTTACCGGTGCGGAAACGACAGATAAGACATTTGTTGCTTCTGATGTGAGTGTCCGCCGCGATGGTACTCTGACCATTGCCAACACCACCGGCGAAAATAAGATCAGCACCATGAACGTCATGGGCAGCGTGATCGTTGACAATGCCAAGCTCTCAATGCAGATCGGCGGTACTGCCAATGGTATCATGACCGTCAAAAACGGTGCCGAAGTCAATATCGGCGGCAGCTCCAACAGCGTGGTGGTGCTGGGCAAGAGTGCCAAGGGCACGTTGAATGTGGACAACGCCACTGTAACGGTCAAGCGTTGCGGAGCCGGTGCCAGCTACAAAGTTCCGGCCGATACCTTTGTCATTGGTTACAATGGCGGTATCGGTGAACTGAATGTCAGCAATAACGGTACTTTTGTTGCCGCTGATTACAATGGCGACAAAGATGGCGGCCAGATGAACGTTCAGCTCAACGACGGCAGTGTGATCAACGCTGTCAGCGGCGGTAAAGTCGATATCGCCGGCAATGTGAACAACGCTGGCAGTGTCAACGTCAATGGCGGTGCTTTCAGTGCCGGATCCATGGATCTCAAGGCGTTGCTGACCATCGACGGCCTGACTGCCGGTGCCGCCCGTGACATCACGGTGGCGATTGTTAAGCAGGGCGCAAGCTCCGGTACTACGGTGACTGTCAGTGTGGCGGCCAATGCCACCAGTGCTGCGATCTATCTTGACAGCTTTGCTGATGGCAACTACAATCTGACGATCATTGATGGCGGCGTGGCCACTGCTGCGGTTGCTTTGTCCAACGGTAAAGTCAATGTGGAAGACGGCATGTTGAATGTCGGCGCAGTGAATATCAACAAGGGCGCAATCAGTGTTGCCGGTGCCAGCGATATCAGCGGTATTTTCCAGAATGGCAAAGTCGATTTTGCTGATAACGCCGTATTGACCAGCACCAACGGTGCGGTCTTTGACAACAGCTATACGTTCAAAAATATCACCTTCGGCAACGGCAGCTTTACCTTCAATGGTTTGTATGCTGACAATGCCAAGCTGACCAGCGGGGCCGATGTGGCGGTAACCGGTACGTTTGCCCTCTGGGATAACGACAGTGCCGTGATCGAAGCCGGTGCAACTCTTACTGCCAACAGCATCTACTTTAACGGCGGCAGTATTGAACTCAGCGGCAAGATTAATACCTACAACAGCGATGGCGGCTTGATCCTTAACGGTGCCGGTGATACCATCACCGTCAAGGCCGGTGCTGAAATCAATGCAGCTTATGTGGATGCCTACAAGAACAGTGCCGACAGCACCGTGGATGTCTACGGCAGCGTAACGATCGGTCACAAGGTCAGCGACGGCAGCGGCAAGTTCACCTGGAACGTCTATGAAGGCGGTTCGCTTACGGCCAACAAATACGGCGTGGTCATGGGCAATGCTGATTCGGCGATCAACCTGTTCGGCGGTACGCTGACCGTTGGTCAGATGAGCAATGCCGGTACGCTGGCTATGGATGTCAATTCGCAGGTGATCTTCAGCGGCAGCTTTGTCAACAGTGGTATTATCACCATTGATATGAGCGATGTGAACAATGCCATCGGCAACAAGCTCTTCGACCGGGCCGAAACCGGTTGGACGATCGATGATTACAAGAGCTTGATCGGCAGCAGCTGGACCAGCGAAATGGATAAATTCCTGAGTGTGGATGCCGACGGCGACCTGATCATCCGGGAAAATGCCGTAGCCTATGTCAATGGCAGTTACACTGATGCCGGCAAGAATCAGTTTGCCACCCACGAAGAAGCCGTGGAAAGCGGTGCCGGACGCATTATTACGCTGGACGGTGTCATAGTTGATAGCGGTGATTATGTCTCCCATGAAGGCGCCGAAGCCGTGGTTGACGGTGGTACTTTCAATGCCACCATCAGCGGTGCCGGTATTACCCAGGCCGACAATAAGAACTGGGATGATACTGAATATGATTCATCGCTGGTCATCAACGATGGTATCTTCAACAAGATGGTGATCGGTGCCAACCGTGTGAACGGCGGCAACAGCGAACACGTCGGTAATGTTGATCTGACCATCAACGGCGGTACTTTCAATGCCATCGTCACTGCCGGTGCGGTCTACGTTGAAAAATCCGTCAAGGGTCAGGCCATCGTCAGCGGCGATATCAATCTGACCATCGCCGGCGGCAGCTTCAGCAAGTTCATCTATGGCGGTAACAGCGCTTCGCTGGCAGCCTACTCCAGCCGTACTGTGGTGGATGGCAACATCAATATCACCGTCGATGCCAGCCAGGCGATCGAGTTCACCGGAACAGCCGCAATCGTGGCCGGTTCCTATCAGAGCGGTGTGGTCGAAGGCAATGTCAGCGTCAAGTTTACCGGCAATGGCAGCAATCTGACCATGCACGATACCTTTGAAGTCTGGGGCGGCTGCAGCGCTGACGTCTATCTGGATGATGCCGACCGCACCTTCCAGACCCAGATCACCGGCAGCAGAACCTTCACCTTTGATGCGTTCACCGGTGACTTTGCGGCCAAGATCCGCGGCTTTGAAACGCTGGTCATCGCCGGC
>SUWA01000119.1 GCA_015061695.1 Lentisphaerota bacterium | reverse complement strand
ACTGCTGGTATTGGTGCTGTTTGTCGGCCGCCGGGTCAATGGGGCGATAAGCTGGATCGATCTGGGGCCGATGCGTCTGCAGCCATCGGAGTTCGCAAAGCTGGGGGTGATCTGGTTTCTGGCGGCAATGCACGGCAATATGCTTTTCAAGATCGGCAAATTCACCCACATACTTTTGAGCCTGGCCGCGTTGGGGATCCCGGTCTTTCTGATCGCCATCGAGCCGGACTTCGGCAGCGCGGTCGTACTGGCGCCGGTGGGGGTGTTCATGGTCTTTACTGCCGGGGTCAAATGGAAATACATGGCCATTGCGGCGGCGGCTTTTGTGCTGATCGCCGGAGCTTTTACGGTCAATGAAGTCTTTGAAATCAAACCGCTGCTGAAAAATTATCAGCGCGACCGCATCAAAACCTTTCTCAATCCGGAACGCGATCTGGCTCATCGCGGCTACAACGCTTACCAATCCCGGCTGGCGGTCGGTTCCGGCGGGCTGCTCGGCAAAGGCTTGGGGCAGGGAACGCAAAATCCGCTGGGGTTTCTGCCGCAGTCGGTATCCAACAACGACTTTATATTTTCGGTGCTGGCCGAAGAAAGCGGTTTTGCCGGGGCTATGGCACTGCTGATCGGGTATATGATACTGCTTTATACGATCTTACGCAGTGCATTTCTGGCCCAGGACAGCTTTGCCAGGCAAAGCGGTATCGGAATAGCGGTGCTTATTTTTGTACATTTGTTTATCAATATCGGTATGAGTATCGGAGTCACGCCGATCACCGGTTTGCCGCTGCCGTTTTTGAGCTACGGCGGCAGTTTTGTGGTTTCGATGATGCTGGCACTGGGCTTTATGCAGTCAGTTTACCGGCGCAATGTATTGGCTATGGAGGAAGGTCGTGAGCTTAATAAGTGAAAAAAAATTGCCGGATAATGCATTTTGGCGTTATTTTCTTTTGATATGCAGTATTCCTCACCCCTCCGGGCATGAAGCGGCTTTGCGCGATACATTGATCGGCGAAGCCCGCCGCTACGGCCTGGATTGCCGGGTGGATGCGGCCGGTAATCTGGCCATTGACCGCCCTGCTGCCGCCGGGTGCGAAAATTGGCCGGGCGTCATTTTGCAGGCGCATTTGGATATGGTTCCGCAAGTAGCCGATAATGTGGAGTTCGATTTTTTGCGCGATGCGGTAGTTCCGCAAGTGGATGGCGCTTGGGTTACGACCGGCGGCCGTACCACGCTGGGCGCGGATGACGGTATGGGTGTGGCACTGGCAATGGAGCTGCTGACCGATCCTGATTTGCGCTGCGGTGCGTTGCGGGGATTGTTTACGGTCAGCGAAGAAACCGGGCTGGGCGGAGCTGAAGCGCTGCAAGCGGATTTTCTGGATGGCGATGTATTGATAAATCTGGACAGCGATGAGCCTTTTACCATCGGTTGCGCCGGCGGTGCCAGATTGCAGGGCCAAAAAGTTATGGCCGTCAAGCCGGCTGATCCGGATAAAAAAGGGGTGCGGTTCACGCTTAAAGGTATGCACGGCGGCCACTCCGGAGTGGATATTCATTTGAATGTGGGCAGCGCCGCGGTGGTGATGGGGGAATTTCTGAAAGAATTAAACGGTTTTGATCTGTCCATGGTCAAGGCCGGTACACTGCATAATGCCATTGCGCGCGAGGCGGTGGCCGAAGGCGCAATGGCAAATGATAAGCTCGCCGAAGCCCGACAGCTGGCAGCTGAATACACCGATAAGTTGAATCAGACTTTGATCCCCAACCCCGGCGACAGGATCACATTGAGCGTGGATTTGCTGCCGGATGTTCCGGAACAGGTGCTGACATGCGAAGCTCAAAGCGCATTGCTGGATGTCTGGGGCGGTCTGCCGCACGGCGTGCTGGCGCAAACCGCCGATTCCGCGGTCGAAACCAGCAGCAATCTGGCGGTCGTAAACGGTCGTGCCGGCGCGGAATGGAGCTTTATCGTGCTGGCGCGAAGTCTGTTTGATGCCAGACGCGATGCGGTCGTAAATCAGGCCATGAACCTTTTGCAGCGCAACGGTTTTGCCGGACAGGTCGATTCGGCTTACTCCAGCTGGGAACCCAAGTATGAATCTGCATTGCTCAAATATGCCTGTAATGTCTACCGTGATTTGTATAAACGCGATGCGCGTATTGCCGTGATCCACGGCGGGTTGGAGCCGGGCATATTCTGCGGCATGAAGCCGGATCTGCAGATGATTTCGTTTGCTCCGGCAACCGAAGGTGTTCATTCGCCGCAGGAAAAACTCAACATTGCCGACAGCGAACAGTGCCGGAAACTTCTGCGCACATTGCTGGAGCGGATTGTTGAAATGTGATCTTTTTTACAGCTGATTTTCCCGATAGCGCGATGGCGACAGCGTGCGGTGTTTTTTGAATATTCTGGAAAAGTAGAACTCGTCTTCAAAGCCGCACTCATGGGCGATCTCGCGCACACTCAAAGTGGTTCCGCTCAAGAGTGATGCTGCTTTTTCCAAACGGGCCGCCAACAGAAAGGCGCCCGGCGGAAGCTGGAAAAATTCTTCAAACAACCTTCGGAAATGGGCATAACTGACCGAGAGTTTGCGGGCTTCTTTAACAAAATCCCACGGCAGCTCCGGCGCAGCGGCGATTTTTCCGGTCAAAGCGGCAAAGGCTTCGTACCGCCAATCCGAGCGGCGGGGGCAACTGGCGGCGGCATTGTTCATGGCCAGCAGCAGTTGCTCCAGGGCCAAAACCGCATTGGCATGATTTTCTTCAGAATACGGCAGCATCAGCAGCGCTCTTATGCTGCGCATGGTGCGCATGAGTTTTTCCGGGTTGGAGATCCGGAGCAAGGCATCGGTTCGCCGCTCGGTCAGCAGTCCGCCGGCCAGATAGCGTTTGACGCGCTCCCCGGTAAAACAGATGTATATTTTATCTTCAATACCGTTACCCGGATCGGCTGCACCATAGTGAAAATCCGCTCCGGGAAAAGTAACAAAAACACAGGCACTGTTGGCCGTTTCCGGCGGATTGGAGTCGATCTGCAGAAAAAAATCTCCCCGGTTGCTGAACTGCAGCCCCCAGTAATCAAAATTATTGCGCCGGATCGTGTCGTAAAAGCGTTTGAGTTCGCCATGGCAGACAAATTGCAGATCCGAAAAGTAATCAATGCTCATAAAGTCCATGCTTTAGCGTAAAAAATCTATTGGATAAAAGTTGATTTTGACATATATTAAGATAGAATGAAAAACAATATTGTCAAATTGCGTTACCGCAAAAAGTCCATTTTTAAATTCGGGCATCCGGCAGGCTGCCCGGGGAAGGATCATAAAATGAGCGAAAAAGTCAGAGTCGGCATCTGGGGACTGGGCCGGGCCGGAACCGGCAACCATTACGAAGAAATCAAAGCCAATCCGGATCGGGTGGAAATCGCTGCCGTCTGCGATATAGATGCGGCACGCGCCGAAGAATACGGCAAAAAATATAACGTGCCTTACTACACCGATCCGGAAAAGTTTCTGCAGGATAAAAATATTGAAGTCGTGGCCGTGGCCACCTACAGCAAAGATCATATCCGCCATACCCGGCAGGCGCTGGAAGCCGGTTACTATGCCATCATCGAAAAACCCATTGCCGACAGCCGCGCCGAAGCCGAAGAACTCGTTGTGCTGGATAAAAAATACCCCGGCAAATTATTCCCCCGCCAGAACCGCCGCTTTGAAGCCGCGTTCAACCATGTTAAAGAGATCATTGCCAGTGGTATTCTGGGCAAACTGCATACGATCAAACTCTGCCGCAACCAGTTCTGCCGCCGCGATGACTGGCAGACCTTGCTGGCCAATCAGGGCGGCCAGCTCAATAACTGGGGGCCGCACATTATTGATCACGCTTTGCAGTTCCTCAACTACGAAGTTGAATCGGTCTGGAGCGAACTCAAGCTGATCGCCGCCATGGGCGATGCCGAAGATTGTGTAAAGATCATTCTCAAAGGCAAAGACGGTCTGACTGTGGATCTGGAAATTTTCGGCGGCGATGCTCTGCCCAGCAACACCTACGAAGTTTACGGCAGCCGCGGAGCGCTCTTTTGCACGCCCGATGAACAAGATATAAAACTGCGTTATATTGATCCTGATTACGAACTCAAGCAGTACCCGGTGAATACCGGCCGCCCCAACGGATTTATCTTTGCCGATACCCGGACTCTGCCGTGGATCCGCAAAACCATTATGACCAAGCCGGCCAACGGCATGGACATACATATGTTCTACAACGCTATTGCCGAAAGCGTGCGCGACGGAGTGCCTTTCCCGGTAAAATTGTCCGAAGCATTGGCAGTTGTGGAAATCTGTGATATAGTAAAGAGTCAATCCCCCATTTACAATAAGGAACTTGCGAAATGAAAAAATCACAAATTGCCGCCCAGTGCTACACGCTGCGCGAATACTTGCACACTTCCGGCAGCTGCGACCGGACCTTTGCCAAATTGCGCGAAATCGGTTTTGAAGCTGTTCAGATCTCCGGAACCGGCCTCGACCCCAAAGAAATCAAAAAGTATGCCGATAAAAACGGTTTGACCATCTGCGCCACTCACGATAATGGCGATATGCTGCTCAATACTCCGGAAGTTATCATCGAAAAACTGGCCCTTTACAATTGCAAACATACCGCGTATCCCTGTCCGATGGAGTACACGGTCATCGACTACGAATCCACGCTGGATTTTGCGCAGGCGCTGGAAGCCTCGGCGCAGAAATTTGAAGCCGCCGGTATGCACTTGAGCTACCACAATCACAATATAGAGTTCCGCAAGTTCAACGGTCAAACCATTCTGGATATAATCTACAACAACGCTCCGCATCTGCTGGCCGAAATCGACACCTATTGGGTTCAGATGGGCGGCTGCGACCCGGTGGAGTATGTTCAGAAATACGCCAACCGTCAGCAGATCTTCCACCTCAAAGACTTTGGAGTGGTCTATCCGCGTACGAGCATCATGGTGCCGGTCGGTTCCGGCAATCTGAATTGGAACGCCATCATTCCGGCCGCCGAAGCCGGAACTACGGAGTGGTTCATAATCGAACAGGATCAGTGCCAGAAAGATGTGTTTGAATCGCTCAAAGACAGTTTTGATTATCTGGTGGAAAACTTTGTAAAATAACTTTTTGCAGTTTTTACATCCGTAATTCATTGACGCCGTGTAACAAATGTTATGCGGCGTTTTTTTGCGGCACAGATTTGCCTTTTTGCTGAATGGATGCTATATTATAAGGTAATTTACATATTTGAATGAATAAAAATCGAAAGAGGATCCATGGGAAAGATATTGCTTACCGGTGTAACCGGACTGGTCGGAAGCGCTTTTGTAGTTGCTTTGCTGCGTGAAAAACCTGCAGAACGCTTCGTCTGTATTGCCCGTTCCAATGGCGGCGGCTCGGCTGCTGACCGTGTGGCCAAAGTTTTGCGCGAACAGTGCGAGTTCGACAGCTGCCCGGAATTGGCTGATCAGATCATTGCATCGGTGGAAGTTATCGACGGCGACGTGGTCGATATCGTTCCTGAAGAACTGGCCCGGCTGGATGTGCTTAAAGATGTGGATCGCGTGTTCCACTGCGCTGCCGACGTGAATCTGGGCAAGGATCCCACCGGCAAGACCTACAAGATCAACTATGGCGGCACGACCAACATGGTCAAGCTGGCTCAGCTGCTCAAGGTCAAAGAATTCCATCAGGTCAGTACCGCTTATGTTGCCGGAAAAATTTCCGGCCGCGCCATGGAAGAACAGGCGCTGAACAGCGGCTTCAACAATCCTTACGAAGAAAGCAAATTCAAGAGCG